>CANHAR010000048.1 GCA_947458495.1 Gammaproteobacteria bacterium
GCGGTTCGCCCTGTCCCCGCGCCGATGGCAGGGTATGCGCAGCAAGACTGTAGGTACGACCGGTGGAATCCAGAAACACCGCGTTCTGATTGCTCTTGCCTTTAACCGCCAGTTTGAATTCGTCGCCGGATTTGTATTGCAAACTGGTTGGATCCACATCATGGCCTTTGGCAGCGCGCACCCAACCAGCTTTGGACAACACAACGGTCACCGGCTCCGTTGACATCAGTTCGACCTCACTGAAAGCGGATGCTTCGCTGCGTTGAATCAGCGGCGATCGCCGGTCGTCACCGTATTTTTCAGCATCGTCGGTCAGTTCTTTTTTGATCAGGTTCTGCAGCTTTTTCTCGGAACCCAGCAGACCTTCCAGCGTTTCACGCTCTTTGGCCAATTCATCCTGCTCGGCACGGATATTCATCTCTTCGAGCTTGGCTAAATGACGCAGTTTTAATTCCAGAATGGCTTCAGCCTGAATATCACTGAGTGCAAAACGCGCCATCAACACCGGCTTGGGTTTGTCTTCTGTGCGGATGATGTGGATCACTTCGTCAATATTCAGAAACGCAATCAGCAAACCTTCAAGGATGTGCAATCTGTCCAGCACTTTCTGCAAACGATACTGCAGACGTTTTCGTACAGTTTCAGTGCGAAACGCCAGCCACTCCACCAGCAGACTGCGCAGATCTTTAACCTGCGGCCGACCGTTAGTACCGATCATGTTGAAGTTCACCCGATAGGTTTTTTCCAGATCGGTGGTGGCAAACAAATGCAGCATCAACTCTTCGGCATCAATGCGGTTGGAGCGCGGCACAATCACAATTCGGGTTGGATTTTCGTGATCAGACTCATCGCGCAGATCCACCACCATCGGCAGTTTTTTCTTCTGCATCTGCGCGGCAATCTGCTCCAGCACCTTGGCGCCGGACACTTGATACGGCAAACCTGTAATCACCACATCGCCATCTTCAACTTTATAGACCGCGCGGGCTCTGATTGACCCACGACCAGTTTCGTACAGCGTACGCAGCTCTGCTGCCGGTGTAATAATCTCGGCATCGGTCGGAAAATCCGGGCCTTTCACATGCAGCATCAAATCAGCAACGCTTGCCTTGGGGCTGTCCAATAAATGGATACAGGCACTGACCACTTCACGCATATTGTGCGGCGGAATATCGGTGGCCATACCCACCGCAATACCACTGCCACCGTTAAGCAACACATTGGGTACCCGCGCGGGTAGCAGGACTGGCTCATCCAACGTGCCGTCAAAATTGGGTTTCCATTCCACCGTGCCCTGCCCGAGCTCGGACAACAACAGGTCAGCATATTTCTGCAGGCGCGATTCGGTGTAACGCATGGCGGCAAAGGATTTAGGATCATCCGGCGACCCCCAGTTGCCTTGTCCATCCACCAACGGATAGCGGTAACTGAAGGGCTGCGCCATCAGCACCATGGCTTCGTAGCAGGCTGAATCACCATGCGGGTGGAACTTACCAATCACGTCACCGATGGTGCGGGCTGACTTCTTGAACTTGGCCGACGCTTTTAAGCCCAGCTCAGACATGGCATACACAATACGACGCTGCACCGGCTTCAAGCCGTCGCCAATATGTGGCAGCGCGCGGTCGTTGATGACGTACATGGAGTAATTCAGGTAAGCCTGACGCGTATAACTGCTCAGGGCAATTTGTTCGACGCCATCCTCATTAATGGTGATATTCATGGTCATAGTGCGGGTAGATGTCCGTTCGTGATGATGCGCTTTTATAGCACATTGTGCTGATGCAGCTGTAGTGTGTGGGCTGATCACCGATCCTTGGCAACTGTGTACAGGCAAGTTGATGTAATATTCCCACGCCAACAAACTGCGCTGACTTTTACCAAAACAGGACTCTCTGCATGCGTTTAATCTCCTGGAACCTCAATGGCATCCGTGCTGCTGTCAAAAAAGATTTTTTGAATTCATTGCATCAACTGCAGCCCGATGTGCTCTGTGTACAAGAAACCAAGGCGCAAGATCATCAGGTCATGGAGGCAGTTGCTGCACTGCAGGGTTATCACATCTACTCACACTCAGCGGTGCGCCCGGGTTATTCCGGCACTGCGATGTTCTGCCTCACTGAGCCTTTGGGTATTCAATACGGCATGGATATTGAGGAGCACGACCAGGAAGGCCGTGTGATTGCCGCGGAATTCGCCGACTATTTTCTGGTGACGGTATACACACCAAATTCCGGTGATGGACTCCGGCGCCTTGAATACCGCGAGCGCTGGGATCACGCCTTTCAACAACACATTCTGCAGATGGAGCAGAAAAAACCGGTGGTGATTTGTGGCGACCTGAATGTGTGTCATCGCCCGATTGATCTTGCACGACCACAGGCAAACTACAATAAAAGTGCGGGTTATACTCAAATCGAAATTGATGGCCTGGATCGCTTGCTCAATGCGGGTTTCATAGACACCTTCCGATATCTATATCCAGACATAGTGAAATACAGCTGGTGGAGTATGCGCGGCGGTGCGCGCGAGAAAAACATTGGCTGGCGTCTGGATTATTTTCTGGCATCCAATGCATTGGAAAATCGCATCAAGTCAGCAGAAATTCTTAATGAATATTATTGTTCTGATCATTGCCCTGTGGTGCTGGAGCTAAAATGAACACGTAAGGCACTAGAAAGCAATGACGATCGGAGTCTCGGTAGCGCCTTAACCTGACTACCAAATTGTTTTAACGTGCTTGTACGCGCTGATTTTTTCATCTGAAGTGAGCAGTGGTGCGTTGATATGTCTCGCCAGAGCAACAATCATTCTGTCTGCCGGATCTTTATGGAAATCCCCCGGCAATCTCGTAGACTGAATTGCCGTTGTGTTGTCAATTGGCACAAACCTGACAGACTCAACCTGAGCCACCGCCGCAAGCCAATCGTCAACACTCATGCTGAGTGTCAGTCGCCCTTTTCCAACCAGCATCGCAATTTCCCAGGCAGAGATGGCTGATATCAGAATCTGCCCTTGTTCATTGTTGTGCTCCTGAAGAATGGCTGAGCGCGCCTTGGCAGAAAGCTGCGAGTCTCCTCCTATCCACCACAGTAATACGTGTGTATCCAGTACAATCAATCTACCGCCTCCCAATCATCATCACCGATGGGATCTGTCGGGCGCTTGAGCTCCAGCACACTGCCATTCAAGCGTTCCAGCGGTGAGCGATTATCCTGCTGATATCGCCGCACCTCAATGACGGGTTGCCCTTTGTCAGTCACGATCACTTTCTCGCCTGATGCTTCAACTTGCCTGAAATATTCCAATGCCCGCGCCTTAAACCGGGATTTTGATACCTGTTCAGAGTTCATGTTTCATACCATAGTCATTGAGGATAGTCACAACTCTAATCCTCGCTCATGACTACTGCAAGTAGTCATCTTGCAATTGTTATCACAGAGAGACTGTTCATACCTGCCATTAGAGTATAGATGGCACGAGCGAGTGCTGCGCTGCGCTGCGACAGTAACCATTGCCGCTGCTGCTTGCCTCAGCTACTCTTGGCCCACCATCAACCGGACTTACATACTAATAATAAGGAATCTCTCATGAATAAGGCTCTGCTTTCACTAATCGCCGCACCCGCCATCCTGCTCTCCAGCTATACGCTGGCGCAGGAGTACGTCACCATCGAAATGGAAATTGATGTCGCAAGCTCTGCAGAACAGACTTGGGCGGCGGTTGGCGATTATTGCGATATCAGCGAGTGGCTGGGGATTGACTGCACCATCACCTCAGGTGAAGGCGGCATTGGAACTGTCCGGGTACTGGCCAGCGGACGCATCACCGAGGTGCTGGTCGCGCAGACTCCGCTGTCTTACGGTTATACACAGCCGGCTGTTGAAGGCCAGTTCTATAACCTTTACCACGGTTTTATGGAAGCAAGAGCGGTGGATGCCAACAGCTCAAAACTGATCTATACGCTGATGCTGGATGTTTCCAATCTGGCTGACCAGGCCGCCAAAGACGCTGACGTCACCCGCCGTCGTGCCACATTTGAGCGCGCACTGGCCAGTATGAAAGAGATTGCCGAGAATTAAGCGGCTGTTGTGATGCCTGTGGTCCGCATAAAGCGGCACCACAGGCATCAGCGCTTTGTCATGTTGTCAGTCGATCAGTTTGCCTTCCGCAATACCTGTTTCAAAATTCTTCAGTGCATTGCTCATGTTGGTCTCAGTAGCCGACAGGAATCGGGCACGCACGTCAAAGTTGCCATTAAGCACCAGGCTGTCCCCTACGCGCACAGCAGTACGGGGATCGCCCCGTGCAACCAGATTGTTAAAGGCGAGTCCCAATGAGCAGTGACCACCACCAAAGGGAACATATTTGTTCTGACCAGACTCCGTGGTTGCTGCCATAAAAGTCTGCGCATTTTCGGCACTTGCAAAACACCAGCTCACGCCTTGTAACTCCGCTTTGTGGGCACCGCAATCAGCCAGCATCACGGTGTGGGAATCAAACGCTGCCACCGGGTCATAGGCAATTACCTGGCCTTCTTCCATGCGTGAGAAGGCGATGCCATTGTTGTTGATCATAATCGGTTGTGGTTGAACTTCGGCCTCGGCGGCGAGGGCAAAATTTGACGCGGTACTCAACAGGGCAAGCAAAGCGAGCGAGGTAACTCGAATTTTCATGGTTTTTATCCTTGTTCTTATGAGAAAGATGCTGTTAAAGAATAAATGCGTGATGTAGAACATTGGGTGTTTGCCCTGCATGGGCATATTGAGGTTGTACACTGTGATGCTTGTTTTTGCAATGGTATCGCTGTTGCTGTGGGCGATAATCTTCGGATGCTCAATCTGCAATTTCCGCCAGATTGCCATATTCCTCCAGCCACGACTTGCGATCGCCTGCCCTTTTCTTAGCCAGCAACATATCCAGCGCTTCTTCGGTCTCGCTGTAGCCGGCAGAGCGATCATCATCCGGCAACACCAGTTGCACCAGACGTCGGGTATCTCGGCTCATGGTGGTTTCGCGCAACTGCAGCGGGTTCATTTCACCCAGACCTTTAAAACGCTGCACATTGACTTTGGCAGATTTTTTTTCAGCAGCCAGTCGGTCAATAATGCCGTTTTTTTCATCTTCATCTAGCGCATAAAAAACGTCTTTGCCACAGTCAATGCGGTACAAAGGCGGCATCGCCACATACACTCTGCCGGCAGCAACAACTGGTTTAAAGTGACGCAGGAATAAGGCACACAGCAACGTGGCGATGTGCAGACCGTCGGAGTCCGCATCGGCCAGAATACAGATTTTACCGTAACGCAATCCGCTGATATCGCTGGATGCGGGATCAACGCCGAGCGCAACAGAAATATCGTGAACTTCCTGTGACGCCAGAATTTCGTTGGAGTCCACTTCCCAGGTATTCAGAATTTTTCCGCGCAGCGGCATGATGGCTTGTGTTTCACGGTCACGCGCTTGTTTTGCCGAGCCACCTGCAGAGTCACCTTCTACCAGAAACAGTTCGCCAGCCATGACATCCTGCGTTGAACAATCTGCGAGCTTGCCAGGCAACGCCGGACCGCTGGTGATTTTTTTACGCGCGACTTTTTTGCTGGCTTTTAAACGGCTGTTGGCGTTGTTGATACACATCTCAGCCAGTGCCAGAGCATCGTCGGTGTGCTGGTTGAGCCACAAACTGAAGGCATCTTTAGCCACACCGCCCACAAAGGCGGCGCTTTGCCGCGAGGACAAGCGTTCTTTGGTCTGACCTGAAAATTGTGGATCTTTAAGTTTGGTGGACAATACAAACGCGCAGCGATCCCAAATATCTTCCGGCGTTAACTTGATACCACGCGGCAGCAGATTGCGGAACTCACAAAACTCACGCATGGCATCCAGCAAACCGGTACGCAGTCCATTAACGTGGGTGCCGCCTTGTGCGGTCGGAATCAGGTTAACGTAACTTTCCTGCAATAACTCACCACCTTCGGGCAACCACAGCACGGCCCACTCCACGGCCTCATGATTTCCTTTCATATTGCCAGTGAACGGCTCGACTGGCAGCGTGATGTCATCGCCTGTGCCTTGCAGCAGATAATCCGTCAGGCCATCTTTGAACAACCATTCTTCACTTTGTGATTTGTCATCGCTGGCGGTATTGTCAATAAACACCACTCGCAGGCCCGAACACAAAACCGCCTTGGCGCGCAGCACGTGTTTGAGTCGCGTGATAGAGACTTTCGGGGAATCGAAATACTTTTCGTCAGGTAAAAATCGAACCGTGGTGCCTGTTTGACGCTTGGCAACTGTGCCAATAACTTTGAGTTCGGTCGCTTTATCCCCATTGTGAAAACGCATCTGATGCACATTGCCATCTCGACGCACGGTGACTTCCACAAAATGGGACAGCGCGTTGACCACTGATACGCCCACACCGTGTAATCCACCTGAGTATTCGTAGTTCTTGCCCGAAAACTTGCCGCCGGAGTGCAGGCGCGTCAGGATCAATTCCACACCGGTGACTTTTTCTTCGGGGTGAATATCCACTGGCATACCACGGCCATCGTCTTCGACCTCGATAGACCCGTCTTTGTGCATGATCAGGGTAATGGTTTTGGCATGGCCCGCCAGCGCTTCGTCGACGCTGTTGTCGACGACCTCCTGAACCAGGTGATTGGGGCGAGTGGTATCGGTGTACATGCCGGGGCGTTTTCGGACCGGATCAAGACCGGTGAGGACTTCAATAGCATCGGCGTTGTAACTGTTGCTCATAAACTTCGTGTTCTCAAACGTGCGGAACTGTGTTGATGTTGGATCGGGTTAGTAGCCGCCCGCGTTTATGTCGACTTTGATGGCGTAGTCCTTTAATCGCTCTACAGCCGTCTCCAGCCGGCCGTCTGCGTACAAATCAAACCATCGGTATGCCGGCGCCAGCATGTCCAGCGTAAACTCTTCAACATAGGGTTTGAATTGGATACACGTTGACGGTGTGCAGAAAAATCTTAAGCCTTGGTGATAAAAATCCAGTGCCTGATGGATGTGCCCATACACAACAGCCCTGACCGAGGCACCTTGCTTCGCCAAGATCGTCAGCAGCGCATCCGCGTTTTTTAACCCTATGTCGCTCATCCAGCTCGCGGTGCCCGGCACCGGATTGTGATGCAGGCAAACCATGGTGTGTTCAACACCCGCCGGCAGGGTGGTCAATTGCTGCTGAAGACGCTGAAGCTCCTGGTCAGACAATACACCGTGAACATTGCCCGGCGAACTGGTGTCGAGCATCAGAATCTGCCAGTTCCCAAAAATCCGCTGCGTATCAAAGGCATGTGGATATTCTTCCAGTGACAGCATGACGCTGCGGCTGTCATGGTTGCCCGGTACCCAATAAAAAGGCGCATCCAGCCGGGAAACTATCGTCGCAAAGCGTCTGTAGGATTCGACCGAAGCATCCTGAGCGATATCGCCCGTGCCGATCACCACATCGGGTGAACCGCGGGTACTGGCAATAAGATTCACAATCTTTTCAAAACTTTCCTGCGTGTTTAAACCAAGCAGAACCGCGCGCGGATCACGGTACAAATGTGTATCCGTGATCTGTATCAGCCGCAGCGGTTTCTCTCTGAATTGCGTTGAATCTTTCTGCATAGTTCAATCGACACACTGAAAATCTGACGTCCTGGCAACCACATCGGGCTTTAAACACCAACCCAGCCACTCCGCAAGAAATTCGTTGATTTGCCTCTTCTCGTCCTGATGATACATATCGGCGTTGGGCAGATGATTTTTTGCCGGTATCTGCCGATGTCCTTGATAACTCAGCGGTTCAGCCGTTGCTGCATCGTGGTACATGCGCACCAGCATCACGGGTGACGGAGCCCAATTTGGAAATCCGTAACTGATACTGATTTCAAGCGTACTGGTATAACGGAATATCTCCAGCAACCGAACCCGAATGATCATTTTATTGTTTGATTTGTTAAATGCTTTTTTTCCAGTCCGACTGCCCGTGGCGCTGGCTACAAACTCCCAGCAACTCCCGGAGGCTGGAACTGCTCCCGAATAACAAGGCTTGCCGGATTCTAGAGCAGGCACCAGTTTTAGTAAACGCCAATAGTTGTCATCACATGTCTGCATGTAGCCTGCAAGATCGATGCGATATCGTGGCGGAACCGCCAGCTCGTAATACTCGAACTCCAACATTAGGACGCTCCCGCTGCGTTCACCATCTTTCTGATCTGTAACCACTGTAACGCGATAATGGCCATGGCATTGTTGATTAAACCCTGCTCCATTGCTGCTATCGCAACTGCTCTTGGAACCACAACAACACGAATGTCTTCATTTTCTTCCGCAAGACCATGAATGCCACCTGCCCCACTGGAATCAACTTCGGCGTAAAACAGGCTGATGCGCTCATCACAACCACCAGGACTATTGTAGTACTCACAAATGAACTGTGACTGAGCAATTGTCAGGCCGGTCTCTTCCAGCACTTCCCTGGCCGCCATTTCTTGTGGGGATTCGGTAACATCGACCATGCCAGCCACCAACTCAAGAGCCCAGGGACTCTGTTGTTCCGCACACAACATGCCCACACGAAACTGTTCAACCAGCACAACCTGATCCAGCACGGGATCATAAAGCAGCACACCGGCTGCACGGCCCCGCAGAAATAATTCACGTGGGAACGGTTTGCTCCAACCTCCGGCATAAAGCCGATGGCGAAGTGTCAGCTTGTCGACCGCAAAAAAACCCTGGAAAACGCGCTGACGCTCCATCACCTCAACGTCATTTTTTTTGTACACCGGAAGATGCGTTGTCATCGTTTCCCTTGCCCCCTAAAAGCGCAAAATTATGCCGCAGCAGGTGCCAGGGCATGAGCAAAGAACATTCAAGGCACTCATGTCGCCTCTTCTGGGAGTGGCCGCCGCCCGGCGGTAACCGGGGCATGAGCGAGGAACAATAAAGACGCCGCAGGCGTCGTTCCGAGGAATGCCCCGGTTACCGCCGGGCACGCTGCAATCAAAAAAAATGGCGACACAAAGGCCGCCATTTTCCCACTCGAACTCCACCCCTACCGACTAAAGCCCGACAACCGATACTGCACAAACGGCTCCATCAACCGATACCACCAGGAACTCGCCTTCACCGGCTGCTCCAGACTGACCAGACAGATACAATCGGTATCGAGTGTCGCAGTAGGCTGATGACGCTCACCGGCGTAACGAACCACGAAGTCGCCCTTCACATACTTGCCGTCCGCATCAGAGAAGCTACCTTTTAGCAGCACCGTAATTTCTTCACCACGATGCTCGTGCTCTGGCATGGGGCGACCAGCCTTGATGTCATAAATAGCGGTCTGACGGCTCTTGCATCCGATATCCATGGGCGCAATGCGCAGGGATTTACCCAGCTTTACCCAATTCAGGTTCTGTAGACTTCCCCCTGCAAGTTTTTCAACAACCCTGGGAATACCCGTGGCGCTGACCGCAGCCTTGGCAGCAATGTTGCTCACCTGACCTGCCGGTGCAGGATCAGAGGACTCAATACGCTGCATCAGGCTTTCAAAACCATCATTGTCATCAACCACCGGATCCAGCCGCACCATCATCTGCGCGGCCACATCACTGAGTTGTTGCACATGGGCGCGGCACTTGCCGCAGAATTCAAGGTGGGCAGCCACACATACTGCCTCAGACAAGGGCAGGCTACCTGCAGCAAAGTCTGTCAAAAATTTTGAGTCTGGATGAAAAGAGACCATTTTAATACCTGAAAAAATTTATCAGCCCTGACGGGACTTGTTGGCGAAAAACTATCTGTCTATCAATATCTGCATTTTATTAAGTGCCAACCGAATACGGGATTTGACTGTGCCCAGCGGCAAGCTCAATTCTTCCGCGACTTCATTGTGCGACTTACCTTCCATAAATGCTTTGTAGAGCACCTGTACCTGCTCTTCAGGCAATGTCGCCATGGCCTGTTTGATCACTTGCTCCGCTCGCCGTTGCTGCATATCCACCAAAGGCTCCGGGGATTCAGCGTCATGCCAGATATCTTCAATATCGATCTCACGGTTGTTGCGGTCATTTCGACGGATAAAGTCGATGCGGGTATTTCTTGCGATGGTGAATATCCACGTATTCACACTGGCCTTGGCTGGATTAAACGTTGCAGCTTTATTCCACACCTTTATCAACACTTCCTGGGTGATCTCTTCTGCCTCAGAACGATTGGCGCCCGATCCCATGCTCTTCAGTAAAAATGCCCTGATCAGCGGGGAGAAGTGTTTGTAAAGCACCTGAAAAGCTGCTCTGTCACGTTTGACAGCCACCAGACGCACGCTTTCAGCCCAGGCGTCGGGAACTGTACTGCGGTTGAGTTGTGTTACTGCACTTTCCATATCGATGTCATTGTCCACGTGGATTCCGGTCAGCTTGTCTACTTTTACCGTAATAATGTCTGTAGACCTGTCTAGTACGCAAGTATTTTGAACATGGATCACTGTTTGTTACACCACATATATGATCCAGCTGACACCCGTATCCGTATTAACCCCTAATCAACTAAGCCCATCTCACGAGTTCAGACACATGGCTACCGAAATGCTTTCAGTCAGCAACAACCTGCGCGCTGCCTTGCTGAATGACTTCAAGGACTTCTACCGCAGTCCGGGTATTGCCAGTCTTGAGAATATTCAGCGTGTTTACACCCAAGACATCGAATTCCGCGATCCGGCTCACGCGTTACATGGTCGCCTGGCTGTTAAAAACTACCTGCGCACCCTGTATGCCAACACTAAACACATACGCTTTGATTACCTGGAAGAGCAGATAGCAGAGAATACGGCAACCATCGTCTGGCAGATGACGTTCACCCATTCAAGCCTGAATGGCGGAAAACCTGTCCAGGTGCGCGGTGTGACACTGATCCGCTTCACTGACCGCATCTATTATCACGAGGACTTCTTTGATCTGGGTGCGATGCTCTATCAACACGTGCCCGTGCTCGGCTCGGTTATCAGGTACCTCAATAATCGGATGAGTGCCTAGCTATCGGGGGTTATGCATGACTAACGGGAACATCGTCACTGGCAGCACAGTCTGGATCACTGGAGCTGGGTCCGGAATCGGCAAATCACTCGCACTTTTTTACGCTGCTCAGGGCTATCACGTTGTGATCAGCGGGCGCACTGTCAACAAATTACTTGAAGTCAGTGCCAGCGCCACAGCGCTGCCGGGAAAAATCTCCTGCCTGCCGTTTGACGTCAGCGATTCTGAGTCAGTGCCGGCCATCAGCGAAGCGCTTCAGGCAATTGTGCCCCACCTTGATCTTGTCATCCTCAACGCAGGTACCTGCGAGTATATAAAAAAGCAAAACCTCGATCCGGCACTATTCCGCCGCGTGATGGATACCAATTTTTTTGGCCTGGTGAACTCTATCAATGCGGCATTGCCCCTGCTCAAAGCCGCGCAGCACAGACCCCACCTGGCGGGCATCTGCAGTCTTGCTGCGTTTATCGGGTTCCCACGCGCTGAAGCCTACGGTGCCTCCAAGGCGGCCGCGAGTTATCTGTTGCATTCCGTTCGAACCGATTTCAGTGACGTGATGGATGTCACTGTGGTTAATCCGGGATTTGTCACCACACCCATGACAGCGGCCAATGACTTCCCCATGCCATTCGAAATGGATGCTGACCAAGCGGCAGGACGAATCGCCAACGCGCTTCACAAACGCCCCCTGGAATACAATTTCCCCGGCCGCCTGACTGCAGGGCTGCGTCTGGCGCAACTGTTCAAAGGCATGTGGTACCGGAAGATCAGTAAACAACGCAGAGACAATGGTACTGTTCAGAGGACGCCAGCTGGATGAACAGCGCCATCTACACGGGCATTGTGAGACACAAACGCTTACACCCCGTACTGCACCAGTTCAGCTACCGGGTCTTTATGATGTACATAAATCTGGACGAACTAGAGGGTGTTTTCTCGCGGTCATGGCTGTGGTCGGCGCGCAGGCCTGCACTGGCCTGGTTCCGCCGCAAGGATTTCCTGAAGCCAGAAACGCCGGACTTGAAACAGGCAGTGCTGGATTGCGTGTTTGAAGCCAGTGGAGAACGCCCTGATGGCGCTGTCTGCCTACTGACTAACCTGCGCTACTTCGGATACCTGATCAACCCTATCAGCTGCTACTACGTTTTTGACAGGAACACAGACTTGCGGTTTGTTGTCGCCGAAGTCACCAATACACCGTGGGGCGAGAGCACTCACTACGTAATCCCGTGTGATAGTGACGCCAGCACAAAGTACCGGTTCCAGAAACAAATGCACGTGTCACCTTTTATGCCCATGAATATGACCTATCACTGGCGCAGCAGCGTACCCGCGCAGCGACTGAATCTGAATCTGCAGAACTGGCAGGATGGGCATCAGGTTTTTAATGCGAACCTGTCTTTAACAAAACAAGTCATCTCCACCAGTTCACTCAACCGAATCCTTTTGGCGCACCCATTGATGACTATAAAAGTACTGGCCGCAATTTATTGGCAGGCACTGCGATTATTTGTTAAACGCGTGCCATTTCAGGCGCATCCTGGGCCAACAATACTCATAGACCATGCAACACCAGATAAGCTCAAGCACGCTACAACACAGAGAGACAAGCAGTAATGAAATCACCGGGGAATCGTCAAACCGGCGCCGTTCAGACAGCCACACGTCCGCAGATGTCAGATGACATTACCGGCCTGCCAATTCAACACCTGATGAGTAAAGCCACAAGGGCTCAGCGTATTGCGCGCAGCCTTTTATTCAGAAAGCTCGCGCAGATCCGCTCAGGAAAAATCGTGATCGATGAGGGCAGTGCTGTGCACAGCTTTGGTGATGACCATGCGGACGCACTGACGGCTCATGTGATTGTGACACACCCTTCCTTTTATCCTGCGGTGGCATTTAATGGCAGTATTGGTGGTGGCGAATCCTATATGCAGCAGCACTGGCATACACCGGATCTGGTGACATTGGTGCGTATCATGGTCAGCAACATGAGTATGCTTGATGCACTGGATGGTGGAAAAGCGGTGATGGCGCGGTTGATGGACAAACTCATGCATCTTCGCAACCGCAATACCCTTGAAGGCTCTCGCAAAAATATTTCCGCTCACTACGATCTGAGTAACGAATTTTTTGCGACCTTCCTGGATCCCAGCATGATGTACTCGTCTGCGATTTTCCGTGATGAACAACAGAGTCTGCATGAAGCATCCATCAATAAACTCAATCACATCTGCCAACGTCTGCAACTTAAACCCGGTGATCATCTGATCGAAATAGGCACCGGCTGGGGATCAATGGCAATTCATGCGGCACGTCATTATGGCTGCAAGGTCACCACCACCACCATTTCCGAGGAGCAGTTTAATCACGCCAGCAAGCGCGTTAAAGCTGAGGGGCTGGAGGGGCAGGTCGAACTGTTACTCAAAGACTATCGTGAACTGACTGGCAAGTACGACAAACTGGTTTCCATTGAAATGATCGAGGCTGTGGGTCATGAGTACTTTGCAAACTATTTTGAAAAATGCTCCTCCCTGTTAAAGGCTGATGGATTGATGCTGATACAGGCCATCACCATTTCTGACCAGCGCTATGAGTCTGCAAAGCGCACCGTTGACTTCATTCAGCGTTACATTTTCCCGGGTGGCTGCCTGCCCAGCAATAGTGTCATCGCGTGGCACGTGGCCAAACACACGGATCTGCAGATTGTTGGTCTCGAAGATATCACCCGCGACTACGCCATGACGCTTGAACGTTGGCGTAAGTCATTCCTCGGCAAAGTGCGCGACATACAGGGCCAGGGCTTCGGACCCGATTTTATACGTATGTGGGATTATTACCTCGCATACTGTCAGGGCGGTTTTATGGAACGAGTCATCCATACCGCGCAGATTGTGATGGCAAAACCCCAGCATCGCATGCAAGCCTTGCATGCAAGGATACCCAAATGAGAACAGGCCAGTTGATTGTTTTAAGTACTGCTCTTTTGACGGCGATGGCGCTGCTGCCTGCACTTAGTCAGGCTCAGCAACAGACGCAACCGACGCTACAGGCTCCCGACGAGAGCACCCTATGGACCATCGGCACAGCCTGGACTCCAGACCAATCTGCAGTGCTGTACTACGAGTATCATTTTGCCGAAAATCCTGATCTGCAGCTGTCAACGCGTGTGCAGTACCGGCGTCCAGACGGCAGCGTCTTTGCGGAGAAAACCATTGATTACTCGCGCTCGCTGACCGCACCGGACATACAGCATATTGATTATCGCAACACTGCCAGAATTACCACTGAGCTTTCCGATGATACCCAGGCGGCCATGATCAAGGTCGGATTTCAGGCTCATGACAGCCCGCGTTACCGGGAGGAATTGCTTGCGCATCGTGAGTCGGTGGTGGTTGATGCTGGTTTTGACCCCTTTGTACGTAAACACTGGCAGTCATTGATTACGGGGGAATCCGTCAGCGCAGGTATGCTGGTGCCTTCACGTCTGGATACCGTCAGAGTCAGCTTGACCAAAGCCGATGCCAGTCACTGCGACCAGGCGTCAGCCGACGTGTATTGTTTTGTCATCCGTCCTGCCGGCATGTTGCGTGCGGTAGGCTGGCTGGTGGACCCAATCTATATCGGCTATGACCAGCAATCGCAACGATTAAAGGTTTTCGATGGCATCAGCAATCTTCGCGACGACAATGGCGATCCCCAGAACGTGTTGATTAAATTCGAGTATTTACAGAACAACCAAACCGCGAGCATCAGCAACGGTTTTCAGGAAGGCTGAGGTATAATCCCGCGCCTTATGCGGAGGAGTATCTGATGCCCTTAACAAATCCTGTTCGCCGGGAACATATCCATACCCGGCAGATCCACTTTCAAGGATACGAACGAGAGGATGGCCGGTTTGATATCGAGGCGCATTTGGTTGATACCAAAACCTATGCTTTCAGCAATAACTGGCGAGGAATGATTGAACCGGGTGTCGCTCTGCACGAGATGCTGTTGCGTGTCACGATTAACGACAAGTTTCTGATTGAAGATATTGAAGCCGCCACAGACAACAGCCCGTTTGCCATGTGCCCGGAGATTGCGGCTGATTACAAAAAACTGATCGGAATCACCATGGGACCGGGTTGGCGCGGCATGATCCGTAGTCGTATGGGTGGCGTCAAAGGCTGTACACATCTGACAGAATTGCTGTACCCGATGGCAACGGTCGCCATTCAGACCATCCGCCCACTGCAGAATCATCGCAGGCGCCAAGCCGATTCAGACAGCCGCCACCACGCCGGAAAACCTTTTGTGCTGAACACCTGCCACGCCTGGGCCGAGTACTCATCCGTAGTTCAGGAGAATGCACCGAACTTCTACGTCCCGCGCGATCTCGGCGAGCTGATTTCCAGTGATTCGGCGACACAGGCAAAGGACGTCAATCCAGCATCGGAATGACCAGCGTAACCGCCACTCCTTCATACTCCTTGATGTTATCCGCTCTGATCTGCCCCTGGTGAAACTCCGCCACCAGGCGCGCAATGTGCAGACCCATGCCAAGGTGCGGCTCACGCTGCTTCTCCTGCGGACGCACTGAAATCATGGAGTCAAACAGCCTGCCTTGCATTTTTTCGGGCAGATACGGGCCATAATTGGTGACGCGTACAACCGCTCTGTCTTTGATCGCACGACAGAACACGGTGATAGGCTTTCTGTCGTAGCTGAACTCAACGGCATTGGCGATCAGTTTGTCCATCAATTGCGCAATGTACTCAGGCACACCGTTGATCATTACGCAGCCTTCCAGGTCAGAGTCAATCACTGCATCCGGATATGCCAGACGATAGCCCTCGACACAACCTGCCAGCACTTTCACCAGATCTATTTTTTCCTTTTCGGAGGTTTGCAGCATCTGTTCAAGGCGGGTCGCCTCGCTCATGTTGGTGAGAATCAGATTCAGCCGGCTGATGCCTTCTTCCGCGCGTTGAATGTACACCGCGGACTCCTTGTCCTGAGACACCATACCAAGATTCTCAAGAGACGAACGCACCAC
>CANHAR010000049.1 GCA_947458495.1 Gammaproteobacteria bacterium
CCAGCTTGGGGACCAGCTTGGGGACGGAGGGATCAAAAAATGAGCAAATGTCTACTGGAATCACTGATACGCAGTTGACAGGTGTTGGCAGCAGCGAGCGGCGCGCCATCAATATGCCAACACAATGTCCCGCCTGTCAGTCCCCGGTCGAAAAAGACGGCGAGGTCATGTACCGCTGCACCGGCGGTCTGGTCTGTCCGGCGCAACGCAAGGAGTCGCTGCGACATTTTTGTTCGCGCGCAGCCATGGATATCGAGGGTCTTGGTGAGAAACTTGTTGAGCAATTAGTGGATGCCAATCTTGTTGACACGGTTGCTGATGTGTTCACGCTGACCAAAGAGCAACTCATGGCGCTGGAACGCATGGGTGAAAAGTCGGCGGATAATCTGCTGGCCGCCATCGAAAAATCACGCCAAACCACCATGCCACGCCTGTTGTTTGGGTTGGGTATCCGCGAGGTTGGTGAGGCGACGGCGTTGGCTCTGGCCAACCACTTTGGCAGCCTCGAAAAACTTATGCAGGCTGATGAGCAGGGTTTGCTTCAGGTTGAGGATGTCGGCCCGGTGATGGCGGCGCACATCGCACACTTTTTTGGCAATAAAGAGAATCATCTTGTTATTGAGCAACTTCGCGCACGAGGCGTCAGTTGGCCCGAGCATCAATCTGCGATCGTGTCCGACAAACTGGCCGGGCAGATTATTGTGCTAACCGGCACGCTGGAAACCATGACCCGCGACGACGCCCGCGCGCGTCTGCAAGCTCTGGGTGCCAAAGTGGCCGGCAGCGTCTCCAAAAAAACCAACGTGGTGATCGCCGGCCTCGGCGCCGGCTCCAAGCTCGACAAAGCCGTCGAGCTGGGTGTCACCGTGCTGGACGAGCAAGGATTGATCGAGCTTCTCAAGACCGGGGCGTCTGGAGGGGCGACTGGGGACGGAGAGATCATTTTTTAACCAGCTTGGGGCTAGCTTGGGGACGGAGAGATCAAAAAATGATCTCTCCGTCCCCAATGTCCCAATCAAACCAACTGTTCGGGCACCACGCTCAACGCATCGGCGAGGCGTTGCAGAGTGCGTCGCTGCAGACGCCGGTCACTTCTTTCCATCTGAGCGATGGCAGCTTGAGTCATGCCGATCATCTCCGCGAGCTCCGACTGACTGAGGCCACGATGAATTCGCCACGCAGCGAGCAGACTGATGCGTTGCCTCACACACAGCCCAGCAACCGCATGTGGGATCGTCGGATCAATTTTTTGAGTAGACTGCATCATGGCCAAATAGTCTGAGTAGGGCATCACCGCGAACGCGGGTTGGTTACCCTGGTTAATGATCTGCACATCAATTGGTGTTGTGGTCACGGCGGGGCACCTCGTCAATGCGGATAATTGTGATTCGATCAGAAATACTGAATAAAACACGGTGCCGACTGACCTCAAGTCTTTGGTCGTTCGTCAGGTCCATAGGGTTTTTTCGCTTGGCACTATGACAAGAGCTCCCCAGTTCACCCACTTTGTCGTGAAGGTCTACACCAATTTTGGCTGGAAGATCAATTAATTGCCTCAGGGCTCTTCCGTTCCATTCAATAGCAATGTCTTTGGTTACCATAAGCAAAATCCTTTTTGCAGTATAGGTTTAATTCGCCCCTTGACGGGATTGTCCGGGCTCAGGAGTTATAGCAGAAGGACGACGTGGGTGACGGGGCCTCTTGGGTCTCTTGGGGCTCTTGGGGGACGGAGAGATCAAAAAATGATCTCTCCGTCCCCAACCAAACCGTCCCAACCAAATCCAACTCAACGTAAAAAGTCAGAACTTATAACCAACCGACATCATGTACACAAACGGGTCGATGTCGACCTTTGCCTGCACTATACCAAGAGCTGAATTGAAGCTTGCGTCGGTGTCTATGTCGATGCGCAAGAACGATGCATTGAGTATCCAGGTGTCATTTAATTCCCAGTCCACACCTGCGCGTACGGCCAAGCCAAATGAGTCATCCAGTTTCAAACGCGAGCCGCCGAGTTCGGTGCGCGCGCTGGTGGATAACGATTCGCTGAAGAATGTGGTGTAGTTGACGCCTACGCCGGCGTAAGGGCGGATTGGTGAACTGGTCGGCCCGAAGTAATACAGGGCGCTGATGGTGGGCGGCAGGTGTTTTGTGCTGCCAAGGTCGGTGGTGGAGAAGCCGTACTGCGATAAGCCGCTGACCGACAGGTCATGTTTAAATGGTGTGGCTGCCAGCACTTCAACGCCGATGTTGTCCGAATGCATATACACAAGATTCAGGCCGGGCTGAGTATCATTGCCGACATGAACTGCAGTGCCATTCAGCGCACCGGTTACAGTGGTACTTACCAGGCTGCTGCTCTCCTCGGTGGACACAGTTGTGAAGCCGACCCTGACTATAAGGTCTCCCTTCTCAATCGCCAACGCAGGCATCGCTGTCGCCAAAAAAACAGCACCGACTAAACCGCTTGTTACAAAACCGGAAAAAGACTTCATATTGACTCCCTGTAAAAATCATCAATGAGCTGATGTGCGAGCAGATTAGTGGTTTGTCGCGTGGAAACGTTGATCCAGTGCGGGTGTGCCGGCATCCAGCCAGCAAAATCGAGCAAATGTTTCACCTGAATCAAGGTTTTTTTAATGAATAGGTAATGAATGGGGACGGAGAGATCACTATTTGATCTCTCCGTCCCCAACAGGCTCATCCCCCAGCACATGCCGTTCCCAGCTGGCGATGAAATCCTTGTCGCCGACTGGCGTGCAACTGCGGCAGGACGCTCGGAAAAACTCAATTTCCTGCTCATCAAGCGGGGTGTTAAACAGCTGCCTGTACGCGGCCAGCCGCTCAGCTTTGGAATTGCCCAGCGCGGTGTACTCATGGTGTTCCGTCAGCCATGATGACTCGCCTTTGGCATTAACCGCATAACTCGACCAGCGATAGTTCGCCGGGTGATTGACCATGTTGGCGCGCACCGGATTCAACTCAATATAGCGGTAACAATTGAGCAGATGACGCGTGGACTGGATCATCGATGACCGGTGTCGCCCTTCCCAAAGAGTACCGGTGCGCACATATTTTTTGTTGACATACTGGGCATAAGTGCTGCCAACGACGCGCATCACTCGCGAAATGCTGTCAACGTGTCCGCATGTGACCAGGATGTGAATATGATTGCTCATCAGGCAGTACGCATGCACCGCGACGCCGTAACGCTTGGAAACCTTGGCGTAGAGTTCAAGATAGTGGCGATGATCGGCGGGTTCATAAAAACACAGCGAGCGATTATTGCCGCGCTGAACAATGTGGAAAGGCATACCTGCAGCGTAATGACGGGGGCGGCGGGCCATAGCAAACTCCATTTGCTGTTGATCCTTGCCCTGTTATAGCTATTGGGGACGGAGAGATCAAATTTTGATCTCTCCGTCCCCAATCAATTCCCAATCAATTCCAATGATCAAAACCAGCCGCGATCGAGCTCGCTGCGGCAGCTTTCGTACTGCGTCTGGTAGCGTACGGCATTGCGCTCCACGGCAGCGGCTGCATCCAGCAACCAGCGCTTGTTCTGATAGGTGCCGCGGTTGTAGCCGGTGTGGCCCTCGTGGTATGCGAGATAGAGGTTGCGCGCGTCAGTGAGCGCAATATTGCTGCGCCGCACGCTGTGGTGGTTGTACCAGCCGACAAAATCGACCGCGTCGCCAAAGTTGGCGCGACTGGCAATGCGGTTGCCGGTTTCCTGCTGATAGTCATTCCAGGTTGAACTCAATGCCTGCGCATATCCGCGTGCTGATGACGGCCGCGTCCACGGGATCACCCACAGCACTCGGTTGCGTTCGGGCCGCGCCCGCGCCCGAAAGCCGGATTCCTGATAAATGATGGCCATCGTTACGTGCACCGGCACGCCCCAACGTTCCTGCGTGCGCTCCGCCGCACGGTACCAAGAGCGCCGATCCTCAAACATGTCACACACATTCGACACGTTCGCAGGCCGCCCCAGGGCACAGGCGCTCAGAATCAGTGATAGGCCAAGCAGAAATAATAGTCTCATGCGCCAGAGTGTATCGGATTGGGGACGGAGAGATCAAAAAATGATCTCTCCGTCCCCAGCAAAACTCCACGATCAGGTTTTTTTGTTTGTGGTTAGGGCGCGCTTAGTCGCTGCCAAACAGATCGCGGGTGAAGACTTTGTGTTCAACATCGGCAAGGACATCCGTGCGGCGGTTGGCGATGATGATGTCGCATTGCTGTTTAAACGCCTCGAGGTCGTGCATCACCGGGGAGCGGAAAAATTCAGCTTCTTTAAGTGCCGGCTCGTACACCACAACTTTAATGCCCTTGGCTTTGATGCGCTTCATGATGCCTTGGATGCTGGATGCCCGGAAATTATCGGAGCCGGCTTTCATGATTAACCGGTACACACCAACCACTTGCGGATTGCGCGCAACAATACTGTCGGCAATAAAATCTTTGCGCGTGCTGTTTGCGTCGACAATTGCATTGATCAGGTTCTGTGGCACTTCTGAGTAGTTAGCCAACAACTGTTTGGTGTCTTTGGGCAGACAGTAGCCGCCGTAACCAAACGAGGGATTGTTGTAATGGTTGCCGATGCGTGGGTCGAGACAAACGCCATCAATGATTTGTCGCGTATCCAGGCCGTGTGATGCTGCGTAGGTGTCGAGCTCATTGAAATAGGCGACACGCATGGCGAGGTAGGTGTTGGAAAACAGTTTAACGGCCTCTGCCTCCGTCGCCTCTGTCAGTAACACCGGAATGTCTTGCTTGATGGCGCCTTGCTGAAGCAACTTGGCAAATGTTTCCGCCCGCGCAGAGCGCTCACCAACAATGATGCGCGATGGGTACAGGTTGTCGTACAAAGCTTTGCCTTCGCGCAAAAATTCCGGTGAAAAAAGCAGGTTAGTGGTGTTGAACTGTGCCTGAGCGCGGCGGGTATAACCCACCGGTACCGTTGATTTGATGACCATTACCGCTGAGGGGTTGATAGCAGTGACGTCCTTGATGATCGCTTCCACGGAGCGGGTATTGAAGTAGTTAGTCAGTGGGTCGTAATCGGTTGGGGTGGCGATGATCACATAATCGGCTTCGGCGTAGGCGTCGTGTTTGCCCAGCGTCGCCCTTAGATTCAAAGGCTGGTGTTGCAGGTAGTGCTCAAGCTCTGCATCAGCGATCGGGCTTTGCCGCCGGTTGATCATGTTGACCTTGTCCTCAAGGATGTCGAGCGCCACCACCTCATTGTGCTGTGCCAGCAACACCGCATTAGACAAACCTACATAACCCGTGCCCGCTATCGCTATCTTCATGACATCCCCATTGATTGACCCGCTGCCCCCGATTGTAGCGCCTTTTTCTGGGGACGGAGAGATCAAAAACTAACCAGCTTGGCTCAGATTGGCTCAGATTGGGGACGGAGAGATCAAAAAATGATCTCTCCGTCCCCAATCTGGAGATAGAATGCGGCTCATGATGACAAGAGACTCTCAAAAATTTGTGGTTTGGCTGACCGGTTTGTCAGGCGCAGGCAAAACATCCATCGCCGTTGAGTTGGAACTAGCGTTGCGCGCTCGTGGACATGCGCTGGTGCGACTGGATGGCGATGTCCTGCGCAAGGGATTGTGCCGTGATCTTGGGTTTACGCCAGAGGATCGTGCCGAGAACATACGTCGCGCTGCCGAGGTGTGTGGTTTGCTGCTGGATGCAGGACAGTTCGTATTGGCGGCGTTTATCTCGCCATTTGCGGCAGAAAGGGCACAGGCGCGCGCCTTGATTGAACGGCATGGCCGCTTTTTTGAGGTCTTTGTGGATACACCAATGGCGGTCGCTGAGCAACGTGACGTCAAAGGGCTATATCGTCGCGCCCGCCAGGGCGAGATACCGCACTTCACGGGCATCGGCTCCCCCTACGAGCCACCAGCCTCTCCGGACTTGCACATCCGCACCGTCGGCGAAACTCCAGCGCAAAGCGCCGCGCGTGTGCTGGCCTTTTTGTTGAGTCAGGTTGGGGGTCAGGTTGGGGACGGAGAGATCAAAAAATGATCTCTCCGTCCCCAACCTACAACCTGCCCCCCAACCTGATCAAAAAATGATCTCTCCGTCCCCAACCCGAGGAAAAAATGAAAATATTGGTAACAGGTACGGCCGGGTTTATCGGCTTTCATCTAGCTCAGGCGTTGTTGGCGCGTGGGGATGAGGTGGTGGGGCTGGACAGCATTAATGATTATTATGATCAGCGAGTGAAGTACGGCCGGCTGCAGGCAGCGGGGATCGCGCAGGCTGAGATTAACAAAGGGCAACTGCTGCGCTCGGCAACGCAGCCCGGTTATCGTTTTATCAAGCTGCAGCTGGAGGACAGGGCCGCGCTGGAACAGTTGTTTGCAGCGGAGAAATTTGACGCCGTGTGCAATCTTGCTGCACAAGCGGGTGTGCGTTACTCGCTGCAGAATCCGCAGGCCTATATTGATGCCAATATTGTCGGGTTCCTGAATATTCTGGAGTGTTGCCGCCATCATGGGGTCATGAATCTTTCTTATGCCTCCAGCTCATCTGTCTATGGTCTGAACGAAACCCTGCCTTTCTCTACAACACACAACATTGACCATCCCATCAGCTTGTATGCCGCCAGTAAAAAATCCAATGAGCTGATGGCCCATACGTATTCACATCTGTTTGGCATCCGTACCACCGGCCTGCGGTTTTTTACCGTCTACGGCCCATGGGGAAGGCCAGATATGGCGCTGTTTCTGTTTACCAAAGCTGCCTTGGCAGGTGAGCCAATTAAAGTGTTTAACAATGGTGACATGAAGCGCGATTTCACCTATATCGATGACATCGTCGAAGGTGTGGTGCGGGTGATTGATAATCCGGCGTCACCTGACCCACGTTGGACTGGCATGCATCCCAATCCCGGCAGTTCATCTGCACCTTACAAAATTTACAACATCGGCAATAACAGCCCGGTGCGCCTGATGGATTTTATCGAGGCAATTGAAAACGCGCTCGGCAAACCCATCACCAAACAGATGATGCCGATTCAGCCTGGCGATGTGCCGGAAACTTTTGCGGATGTTACTGATCTGGTTGAGGATATGGACTACAAACCCAACACGCCCGTGCAGCAGGGTGTTGATAATTTTGTGGCGTGGTATCGGGATTTTTTCAAACCATCCGCCTGAAAATCCCGTCCTTTTTGAACATGTGCCGGAATGCAGCCCCGATGTGACCGATCAGTAGCACCGTCAGCACAATGGCCAAGGTGCCATGTAAACCAAATAGTTGCGCGGCCAAATCAGTGCTCTGAGGTACTAGAGGCATGGCTGGCAGGTAGTAAGCTCCCAAGGTGATCAGCGCCGGAAAGGCTGTCACACCGGCCCATCCCAACAGCGGAACGACAACCAGCAATACATACATAAGGTGATGCGAAGCTTTTGCGGCTATCTGCAGCGTTCGCGGTAAGGAATCCGGATATGCAGGCGCTTTCATTCGCACTTTGATGACGATGCGCACAATCATCAGCAGCATCACCACAAAGCCGATGGCCTTGTGCCAGGCGTACAGTGTGTCGGTGAGTTCTCCCCAGAGGTTGGCTTCGGCGCGTTCAGCCATCACGATGCCGATCGGAATCAGCACCACCATCATCAGTGCCATTGTCCAATGCATCAGGCGCCACGCCAGGGGATACTTCGCTACCTTTTGTATGACTGTCATGATGAGTTCCTGAAAGTTTTTTGCGGAATGGGAAACGCTTTTTAGGTATCAGGTCAGACACTTTATGCAGTGTCTGTTGCTCGCGTGCCAGGTGTATGCCCAGCACATATCCTGCGTACGCCATCAGCACCCACGGTAAAATGGGCTGATCGCCTTCGGGCCAATACGCAAACCAGACCGCTGCGGTCACAATATTATTGACCTGCGCGGCAATAAAGTTCAGCAACATGGCGATAAAACCGTCAGCCATCAATTCTTGTAGATCAAAGTTGAATAGAAAACTGATCAGCTCGCCAACTTCAATGCTGAGCAATGTCCACAGTACCGCCAGCCCGTAAAACCCTCCGCCAAACATCAGCCATTGTCGGTAGAGGTAGTTGCCACTTCTGGCTTTGTTGGTTTTATGGCTCTTTTTGATCTGACCGAGTTGCTCACGGATAGCCTTATGGCCAGCATTCCTCGACAGCTGCCCCGCACCGTAAAGCCAATTGAACATAAGCCAGCTCATGCCAGCAACAGGCATTCCGAGCTTAAACGCCGCAACAAACCAGACAAAGATGGACATGGAATCTGTTCCGCTGTGAGATAACACGGACTTTAGCAAAATTAGGGGGATTTATGAAATGGGGACGGAGAGATCAAAAAATGAACAGTCGTAAACCAGATAATGATGAGAAGCATACAACTGATCAAAAAATGATCTCTCCGTCCCCGTCGCAGCAAGCAGTAATCGCACTAACGTTGGTGTTACTGATGCTGGTGACGCCAGGGCCGGTGATCGAGGCGATCAGCGCCTGGTTGGCGATGCCGGTGGTGCCGCCTTCCGAGTCTGAGTTTCCAACAGACAAAATGGTGCATTGCCTGATGTTTGCAGCATGTTCATTTTTGAGTTTCCGCGCATGGGCGGTGCGTTTTGGTGTGATGATGGTGCTTCTCGCACTGATGATGTTTGCGGGGCTGACTGAGTTACTGCAGATGTTGATCCCGGGTCGCAGCGGTAATTTGTTGGATTATCTTGCGGATGCCACGGGGGTGCTGATGGGTTACTGGTGGTACCGGCGCAGCACAGGCAGGGAGTGGATCAATAACAAGGAATAAAAAAAACCCGGCTTTTGGGGCCGGGTTTTAAAGTTACTACTATCAAGGGAGAGATAAATGAAACAAAACCCACATTTTGTCTGCAATCTACCTACAACCAATCTGACTCGCTAATCCGCACTAAGTTCCAAACTAATTCATAATTTTTTAATTTGGGGACGGAGAGATCAAAAAATGATCTCTCCGTCCCCATCATAAAGCCACCACCGTCAGACCGAGGCGGGCGGCGACGTCACTGCTGCCGGGATTGGAGACCACGCCGATGCTGGCGAGTTCGGGCTTAAGGTACTGGCGGGCGACGCGTTGCAGATCAGCAAGCGTTACGGCCAGCACGGCGCGGCGGAACTCCATGCGTGATTCGCGGGTGCGGCCAAACAGTTCGTTGAAATAGTCCTGCTTGGCAGCGCCGGCCGGCGAGGTGGATCTGTCCATGCCGCTAATGACGCCCAGAATGGCTTCCTCGACCAGACGGTCGGCGTGTTCTTCATTAAGCACAAAGTCTACAGAGGCATCGAAGTCGGCCAAGGTTTCTGCCAGTCTCGGGTCGCGATACGAGTAGAAGCGGAATGAGGCAGAACCTGAATCCTGATCGGCACCAGCGCCGTAAGCGCCGCCTTGTTCACGTATAGCACGGTGCAGGTAGGCGTTGCGCAGGAACCCGGCAAGCACGGTCAGCACAGGATGATCAGCATGGCCGCCCGGCACGGTCGGGTAGGCTTTGGCGCAGAAATGCACTTGCGAGTTGGTGGTCCACAGTTCACGTACCGGAGCACGCACTACTGGCAGGTCCACTGCGTTGAACTCAGCTTTGACCGCAGGCGCCGCGGCCCAGGTTGAAATCAGACCCTGCACCAAAGCGTCGCGATGCGCCGCTTCGCCTACCAGCAGGAAACGTCGGGGAGCAGTGACAAGAGCCTTGTGGATACGCTTGAATTTACTCATCAGCGCGGCCAGCTGTTTCTTGTCGCTGATGTCTTTGCTCAGTTGTTTGACCGATTGAATGCCTGCAAGACCGGTGAACTGATGGCTGAGATGCGCAGTTGGACTCATGCCGCTAGCCGCCAATGCAATCGCTAACGAATGGCCACGACCAGTGACGCTGCTGAGCTGGCGCGAGTTAATCTGCTCGATCAGCTCTTTGACGCGCTTGTTCTCATCAAAGCGCGCATTAAAGAAGGTCTCGTAAAGTAATTCGGTCTGCGCCGCATGATTGGCCACCAGCGCTTTGGAAGACAACACCACAATGGCTTTACTGTTTTGCTCGTTATGCAGCTCACTGCGAATGCTGGCGTAGCAGTTCAGCCCGCCGCTGATACTGGATTGCCAGACGGCAACATCCCCGTAACTGCGTTTGCCGACGCCTAGCTCGGTGAAACAGCTGGTGTACAGCGGCAGAACATCCAACAGTTCAGGCTCCAAAGCAGGCAGATCCACAATCACCTGTTGATACACCAGACCGTTGGTGCCTTGCGCGTACCAGCTAAGCGGCGCGTCAGGTTGTCCTGCTTGCGGTGCCACGAGCGTTTCCGAAGCGATAACCGGCAACTCTGCCGGCACATCTTCCAGGCCAACTTTTGGCAGCACATCAGGATCATCCTCTTGGGCCTGACGTTCGGCCAAACGCTTGTTTAATTCCACAATCTGCAGCTTCTGCTGTTCGCTCATGGACGCTTTGATAGCAGCCAAGCGTGCTTTTTCCGCTTGTGCTTCACGCTCAGGGATGCCTGCATCCGGCGTCATGGTCAGCGTGACCCGGTGCATATTGGATTGCAGCAGTTCGCGGATAAGGCCGGGGATAAAATCAGGGTTCTTGATGTCTTCATGCAGCTTTTTGAGAGCCGGCTCAATGTCCAGCAGCTCAATCGGATCACCACGGTGCACGGCCGTTGACATGCCCGCCATCATCAGTTGCAGACCATAAGGGTAGCTGTCGCCGGAAATTTCACGTTGATGCAGTTCAAGTTGATGCAAGGCGGCTTCCACTTGTTCCTGATCAACGCCTTCATCGGCGATACGCTGAAGGGTCTCCAGTATGAGTTTTTCTACCTTGAGGGTAGAGTCTTCCGCGCAACCCTCGAGGCCGCAGATGAAACTCATTTCACGGTTGCTGTCTTCCAGGCCGCAAAGTGGGGAGGGAGACTTGCCAAGATCGGTGGTTTCCAGCACTTCCATCAACGGACTTGCGCTGTTGTCCAGCAACACGGAACTCATCAGCTGCGCTTTGAATGCTGCCTCCAGATCGATGCTCTGGCTGAGCAGCCAAGCCACCACCACATGGGTTTTGTCCTCGGTGCCTTCGCTGGCATCGGCCGCGTAGGACTCCTGCACACGCATCGGCGCCAGATAGCGCTTCTCCTGATTGGCAGTGATGTGTGAGACATCAATGCGCTCAAAGTGTTTTAAAGCCAGCTCTTCAAACTTGTCCTGATGTTCTATGGCGGGGATGTCGCCATAGGTCATAAAAATGGCATTGCTGGGGTGGTAGTGCGTTTCATAAAACGCTTTTAAATCCGCGTAACTCAGATCCGGGATGTGCGAGGGTTCGCCGCCACTGTTGTAATGATAGGTGCTGGTAGGGAATAAGTAGTTGGTCAGCGTCTGCCAGAGCCGCGAGTTTTCTGAGCTCATGGCACCTTTCATTTCATTAAATACCACGCCTTTATACTGCAGATCGCTGTGGATGTTGCCGTCTTCCGCAAAATCCAGCCGGTGACCTTCCTGGGCAAAATCAAGTTCGTTAAGATTTGAGAAAAATACTGCATCCATATAGACATGCAGGAGATTATTAAAGTCCTTTCTGTTGCGGCTGGCAAACGGATAGGCGGTGCAATCGCTGCTGGTAAACGCGTTCATAAAGGTGTTCAGCGAGCGGCGGATCATCATAAAAAACGGATCGCGTACCGGGTACCGTTTGCTGCCGCACAGCGCTGTGTGCTCCAGAATATGCGCCACACCGGTGGAATCCATCGGCAATGTGCGCAGCGCCACCAGAAACACATTTTCGGGGTTATCCGCGGCCAGATGATAATGACGCGCGCCGGTAGTGATGTGTTCGTATTCCTGCATCTCCAGTTGCAGTGATGGTATCGCCTGGCTGCGCAACCAGCGAAACGCCGGGTGGTGCAAGCTTGACTGCAGGTTGTCTGAGCTGGTTTGCGGATCACGAGACGCTGGCGTTTGGATCATAGAGCGTGGTTCCTGTTAATGTGTAGGTGTTGGTTCCTGATTCTTTATTGGGGACGGAGAGATCATTTTTTGATCTCTCCGTCCCCATTTATGCAAACTCTACTGTGCGCTGAGTATGACATGGATTGCCATCAACTCCGGTGTGGCTTGAGCCAGGCACTGGTGAAGGTCCAGCGTTTGTTCTTTAAGGTAATCCAATTCTTCCTGTCGGATATTGGGATTACGTTGCTTTAATGCAAGTAGGCGCTTTATCTCCAGTGTCTGTGTGGTGAGCATGGCTTTGCCTGCCTGATCAGCCACTTGTTTGCATGCCGCAAAAGCCATCTTGTCGGCGCTGCTCGTTAACTTCAGCAACAGTTTCTGGTGTGTCTGCAAGGCTTCCAGCGCCATGGCTTTGTCCGGGAAGCGCAGATGCTGGCGCTGAGTCTCCAGCGAATGCTCAAGAGCCGTCACATTGTTGTTGTGATCCAGCGTCATGTTAAACGTGAAGCCAGTCGCTGGCAGATGTTTGGCCAATTGCAGATGAGCCGGCGCGCTGACCTTCAGGCGGTACTGACACTCGACGACCATGGCACAGCCGGGCGCGGGCCATTCAGCTTTGGTGCTGACGCTGGCGCCGGATTTGCTGCGGCTGACTGCCAGTTCGGGGTAAAACACACTCATCGAGGCTTTGCCCTGATGGCTGTTCATCACCAGATCCATAGCGCCTGTCACGGTGGGGTGCAGCCAGGTGAGATAGGCACGGTCTTCGCGGCGCAGCGCCTGTTCGCGTTTGAAGCACGCCTCAAACCCTTCGTCCGGCAGCCCGGGGAAGGAGGGCAGTAGCATATCCTGGCCAGGCACAATGCTGATGCTGCCGTCGCTGTTCCTGTCATAAAACACGCTGTAACTGTCGAGCACGTTCAGTAACCACTGCTCGGGCGTGTAGTTCTGCTCAAACTCTGCTATGCGCGCCAGCAGTTGATCAGCGTCGTGCGCATTGAATGAGTTGCGCTCCAGCAGCTGATCGCGGCCCTGTTCCAGCTCAGTTTGCAGCAGCGCGTTACGCGTCTGAACGCGCACTATGAAGTCGGAGGCATAGGGTGCATTGGCTGCATTGGTGGCTGCATTGGGGACGGAGAGATCATTTTTTGATCTCTCCGTCCCCAGATTTTCTAGGTAATCTTCCAGCTCGGGTTTGAACTCTTGCCACAAACGGAACGCGCCGGGCGCTACCTGTTCAAAGGCGTTCAGGCCGTGGTGGTACCACTGGAACAACCGCTCCTGACGGCTGTCCACCACATAGGGTACGTGAATCTGCACATCGTGCCGCTGGCCGATGCGGTCGAGTCGGCCGATGCGTTGCTCCAGCAGGTCTGGATTGACGGGCAAATCAAACAGTATCAGATGGCGGCAGAACTGGAAGTTTCTGCCTTCGCTGCCGATTTCCGAGCACACCAGAATACTGGCGGCGTTTTCCTCGCCGGCAAAATATGCCGCCGCACGATCGCGTTCCAACAGACTCATATGGCGATGGAAAACGCTACTGCGCACGCCAACTTTGAGACGCAAGTGCTTCTCCAGTGCGATCGCCAGCGCGTCATGTGCACATATCAGCAGCGTTTTGCCCTCCCGCTGTTTGCTGCCTGAACCCGTGAGCCAATCCCTGAGCCAACGCACACGTGGGTCGTCTGAGATCAGGTCGTCGGGGTCATTGGGGGGGGCATTGGGGACGGAGAGATCATTTTTTGATCTCTCCGTCCCCAAGGATGCCAATTCGGCCAGCGGCCACGGGCGCAGAACGCGTTTTGGGAAGCCGGAGAGCTGGCGGCGGGTGTTGCGGAACAGGATGCGGCCGGTGCCGTGCTGGTCAAGCAGCTCGCGCATCTGCGGGTCATCGTCGGCCATGGTTTTGATGCGTGTGGCGATCTGCTGGTAGTTGGCTTGTTCCGCCACAAACGCAGAAAAGTCGGTGAACCGCGCCGGATCCAGAAGACGCAGCAGGGCAAAGTGGTTTTCCTGCCCCAGTTGTTCGGGTGTGGCGGTCAGCAACAGCAAACCCTTGGTCGCAGCCGAGAGAGTTTCCAGGGTTTTGTAGGCGCTGGTAATTTCCTCGCCCAGCTTGCGGGTATCGGCTGTGGTCAGTTCGCCGAGCGTGACGTGGTGCGCCTCATCCACAATACACAAATCCCAGCCTGCGGACTGAGCTGCCTCGGTCCACTGCGGTTTGCGGGTAAACAGGCTCAGAGGGCTCAGTATCAATTGCGCGGTCGTAAACGGATTGTCCTCACCGCTTTCCTGCAGAGCCTCACAACGTTCCTGATCCAGCAGAGTAAACGACAGATTAAAACGACGCAGCATCTCCACCAGCCACTGATGCAGCAGGGGTTCTGGCACCACGATTAATATGCGGGTACTAAGGCCACTGACCAGTTGTTGTTGCAGAATCAAACCGGCTTCGATGGTTTTGCCCAATCCGACCTCATCCGCCAGCATGACGCGCGGCGCATAGCGGCCCGCGACTTCATTGGCGATGTACAGCTGATGTGGAATCAGTTCGGCGCGTGCGCTGCATAAACCCATCAACCCGCTGCGCTCAGCATCACCCATCAGCTGCAGGGTTTGCTGTTTTAGATAAAACCACTGACAAGGCTCAAACTGGCCGGACAGCAGACGGTCAAGCGGGCGATTCATACTCAGGGTATCTGGCAACAGGCTCTCCGGCAGAGGATGGCGCTTGCCCTGATCATCCTGCGTTTCATAAATGATTAATCCTGACGGCGTGTGCAACAGATCCAGAATTTCCAGCGACAGATCCGCCACGGTGACTTTGTCGCCGGCTTTCAACACCAGTCGTGACAGCGGCGCTTGCTGGCGTGCATAACGACGGGTTTCCTCCACGGCTCTAAAATCAATGCTGACGGTTCTGAAATCTACGTCCGTCACTTGGCCCAAGCCAAGATCCGGTTCACTGTCGCTCAGCCAGCGCTGGCCCACTACAAATTCTCGCTGTTGACTCATATCTTCTCTTAAATTGGGGACGGAGAGATCAAAAAATGATCAATCCAATGATGGTTGAATGTTGCATGGGTGATAGCGGCTTATCAAGATCGTTGTCACAGCAGCAGGGGAAGTTTAAGGAGGTAATTGTATTCAGGAGCTTGGGGGTAATTCCAGTGTCAGGCGCCCAAGGCTGCCCTCGCGAAAATCATGCAGCAGAATTTCGGACACACGGTGCCAGTCCGTTCTGCCTGCCTTGTTCCGGCAGGCGCGCTTGCTTGCCAGTTGCTCCATAAATTCTTCTGCTGAACCCGGCAGCTCATTAAATTTATAACGCGCCTTGAGAGAATCCGGGAAATCGCGCATCAGAAACTCGGCAGCGACCATGGCAACGTCTTCAAACACAATTGCCGTATTGCGAATCGCACCTGCTGCTGCCAGCCGGTAAGCCGCCTGCTGATCTTCCAGCCTTGGCCATAAAACACCAGGAGTATCAAAAAGATACCACTGATCGTTAAGTTTGACTCTTTGTTGCGATTTGGTCACTGCCGGCTCATTGCCGGTCTTGGCTAGCTTACGGCCAATGATCTGGTTCATCAGGGTGGATTTGCCAACGTTGGGAATGCCTGCAATCACCGCGTTGAATTTACGCTTGCGATAACGCTCCTGCGATGTCGGCTCTTCCTCGTCTTGATGCCAGTCACCATCATTCTTGTGCTCAGTGTCAGTGAGGTCTGCAATCTCTGCCAACTCAGTATCCTGGG
>CANHAR010000050.1 GCA_947458495.1 Gammaproteobacteria bacterium
CAACGGCATGAGCCAGTATTCGCGTAATGAACGCAATGCCAACGCCGGCATCGTGGTGGGCATCAGTCCGGAGCAGGATTTCCCGGGTGGTCCGTTAGCGGGTCTGGCTCTGCAGGAGTCTCTGGAGTCGCATGCCTATGTGTTGGGTGGCAGTGACTACTGTGCGCCGGGACAATTGGTGGGTGATTTTATTCGCGCACAAGCGTCCAGCGAATTGGGTGACGTTGAACCCTCTTACAAGCCTGGTGTAAAACTGGGCGACCTGGCGACTGCGCTGCCCGCGTATGCCATTGATGCCATCCGCGAAGCGCTGCCGGTGTTTGGTCGGCAGATCCGCGGCTTTGACCGCGACGATGCGGTGTTGACCGGCATTGAATCGCGGACTTCATCGCCGCTGCGCATCACCCGCGACAATCAACACCTGCAAAGCCTGAACACCCGCGGTCTGTATCCCGCCGGTGAAGGTGCCGGTTACGCCGGTGGAATTTTGTCCGCTGGTGTGGATGGCATCAAAGTCGCTGAGGCGCTGGCAATCGCCATGCTGGCAGACAAAGCCGAAACGCCCGGCAAGCTGCGGGGCCAACACTGATGCAACGCATGAAAGTTGATGACGTTAAAAAACTGCATCAGAAAAAGTACCGCGACGAGTTTGCGTGTTTTCTGGCCGAAGGTGAGCACCTGGTACTGGAGCTGGAAAAGGCCGCGGTCAACAACACAGCCTTGCAGGCCAGCGAGTTGTATGTCACCGAACACTACGCCGACCGGGATACCCGATTCCACAAACACCTGGTCTCAGAACGGGTCATGCAGCAATTAAGTGACACCCGCTCACCGCAAGGCATAGTGGCGCGGGTGCCCATCAGCGCCTTGACGCAGTTGCCGCGGTTGCCCCGGGCAATCTACCTGTACGAAGTGCAAGACCCCGGCAATCTGGGCGCCATCTTGCGCACGCTGGGCTGGTTTGGCGGATTTGAATGTCTGCTGAGCCCGGGGTGTGTTGACCCGTTTAACAGCAAGGTGGTGCGTGCCAGCATGGGTGCGATTTTTTATGTGCCACTGGTGTTGGACGCCGGGATTGAGCGGGTTCATGCCCGCTTCACGCAGCCTGCCTGCTTGTCATTGGGCGGAAAGTCGCTGGACTGCGCTGCGTTTCACCACGCGGATTGCCTGATTTTTGGCAATGAAGCCCGTGGTCTGCCCGAGCGGTTAATTCAGGAAGCAAATGCCGCTACTTACTCGATACCGGGTAGTGGCCAGATTGACTCGCTGAATCTTGCTGCCACCGTCAACATGTGTGTGTACGAACTGATGCGGCGTTGATATCAACGTGCGACTGCGCGCCATCTATGCCAGCCGTTATGGGGTTTGATTAAACTGCAGCGCTGCAAGTCGGGCATACAGTTCATTGTTAAGCAGTAACTCCTCATGACGCCCCAGTGCAATCAGTTTGCCTTGTTGCATCACCGCAATGTTGTCGACATTGCGCACTGTCGCCAACCGATGCGCGATGATGATGGTGGTGCGACCTGGCATCAGGCGTTCAATAGCCATTTGTACTTTGCGCTCACTTTCGGCATCCAACGCGCTGGTGGCTTCATCCAGCAGCAGAATTTTTGGATCTTTCAGAATAGCGCGTGCGATGGCCAGCCGCTGTTTCTGGCCGCCTGACAGGCGAATACCGGATTCTCCCAGATGGCTGTGCCAGGTTTCTGGCAAATTGACGATAAACTCACTGGCGTAGGCTGCTTCTGCTGCGGCCATGACTTCATCATCAGTGGCATCCGGGCGACCGTAACGAATGTTTTCCATCACCGTGCCGGTAAACAAGGCTGGCTGCTGACTGACCAGTGCAATCTGCTGACGCAACACCAAGGGGTCAAGATCGCGGATATCAATGCCATCCAGCAGCACCTGGCCTGACTGGGGATCATAAAAACGCAGCAGCAGCTCAAACACCGTGGACTTGCCCGCGCCGGAAGGGCCGACCAGCGCCAGACTGCTGCCGGCAGGAAACTCCAGGTCAAGACCATCCAGTGCCGCCTGTGCCGGCCGGCTGGGGTAATTAAAGTGGACATTCTTGAGTGTCAGGGTGCCCTTGACCGCTTGCGTCAGTGTGTGCGGATTGGCCGGCGCCTGAATTCGTGTTTTGGCCTGCAGCAGTTCCATCAGCCGCTCAGTGGCGCCGGCAGCGCGCTGCAGATCACCAATGACCTGACTGATGGCGCCGACTGCGGTCGCCACCATCACCGCATACACCACAAATGCAGTTAACTCACCGGCACTCATACGACCGCTGATCACGTCCTGCCCGCCCACCCAGATCATCACCGCCAGCGCCGCAAATACCAGCGTGATCACCAGTGCAATCATCAGTGATCGTGAACGGATCTGCGCCAGCGCCACGGTGAAGGCCGATTCTACATGGCCTGAAAACAGTCTCTCGTCTTCCGCCTGATGATTATAGGCCTGCACGGTTTTGATCTGCTGCAGGCTTTCACCCACATAAGCGCCGACGTTGGCAATCTGATCCTGGGTTTTACGGGATTGTTTACGCACGCGCCGCCCAAAAATCACAATCGGACCGATCACCAGTGGAATACAAATCAGCACCACGCTGGTCAGGCGCGGGTTGGTAATAAACAGAAATACCACGCCGCCAACCAGCAGCAGAAAATTACGCAGGGCAATGGAGGCCGAAGACCCGATAACGGTCTGAATCAGTGTGGTATCGGTGGTGATGCGCGACTGAATTTCGCCGCTGATGTTTTCTTCAAAATACGACGGATGCATTTGCAATAAATGATTAAACACGGCTTTGCGGATATCGGCAGTGACCCGCTCGCCCAGCCAGGACACCCAGTAAAATCGTGCAAAGGTGCCAAGTGCCTGCAGGATAGAAACCAGCAAAAACGCCAGCACGGCCTGACCCAGTGTTTGAGCAGACCCAGCCACAAAACCCGCGTCGACAATAATACGGGCGTACTGCACAAGACCCAGGGTGATGGCGGCGGTAAAAATCAGCGCCGCCGTTGCCATCATCAGCTGTCGTGTATAGGGCCGCATAAACGGCACGACCTGCACCAAGGTCTGCCAGGGGGTAGGTGTTGTCACTGACTCGGTGACGGGGATTGAAGCAGTCGGGGATTGTTGGTTTGATTCGGACATGTCTGGAGTCTGTCACGCGGGTCATCGCAGCAGCAAGTGCCGAAAGTCGTACGGGCGTCACCGTGCGACAGTCAGTTTTTAATTGAGTTCTGCTACGGGGCTGCCGTATCCTGCCATCTGTTGTATATCCTCAATCTGCACGTCCACTTTTACACAACGCATCCGCGGAGCTTAATCATGAACATTCTGAAAAATCTGGGCGTCGCTGCCCTGATGGCAGTGAGCTTTTCCCTGTCTGTCCAAGACTTGGCCGCCCAAGACATGCCAGACACCATTACGGTTGCCAGTTCGGCGTTTGAACACCACGGCACGGTGCCGTTGGCCTACACCGCCTATGGCGACAACAAGGCGCCGCAGATCACCTGGAGCAATCTGCCGGAAGGCACGGTGCAACTGGCCTTGGTGATGGATGATCCGATTGTGCCAATGCCGCAGCCGTTTGTGCATTGGGTGGCGTACAACATCCCCGCCGATGCCGCCGAATTGCCCGAAGGATTGACCAAAGAAGCCAATGTGACCGGTGTTGCCGGACTGGACGGCATGATCAATGGCGTCAACGGTATCCGCCAGGTCGGATACTTTGGTCCGCGTCCGCCGGTGGATGGCAAACTGCACGCTTACCACTTCCGCATTTTTGCCCTGGATGCTGCCCTGAATCTGGAAGCAGGATTGAACAAAGAGCAACTGATGGCCGCCATTGAAGGGCATGTGCTGGGCACTGGCATGCTGATGGGGCACTACGAACAGAAGTAATTTTTGCGGGGCCAGAGATGGCCCCGCCAAGCGGCTCACAGAAAATCGCGCAAAGGTAAAACACCCATGAATAAACTCTCCCTGTTGGGCGCGCTGTGTGCGCTCAGTTTGTCAGTTTCCGCGCAAGCCGCTGATGCCGTGCGCCAGACCAAAGGTAACTTCGAAGACAAATTCCGCCAGCTTGACGAAGTGCTGCCAACGCCCAACACCTACCGTAATGCCGCGGGCCAGCCGGGTCATCAATACTGGCAGCAAGAGGTGGACTACAACATTTCCGTCACACTCGACGAAGCCGCTCGACGGCTGGATGCCAGCCAGACGGTGACCTACCAGAACAATTCACCCGATACGCTGGGTTATCTGTGGTTGCAACTGGATCAGAACATCTTCAAACGCAATTCCATGTTTGAGCTGACAGAAACGTTTGGCAGCAGTCCGCGTGTGGAAACCGGCAGTGGCAGCGCGCCCGCCCGCATGAGTCTGGGCACTCTGCAGCGCCAGCAGTACATGGCCGACAATGAACTGGGTTATGAAATACACTCGCTGGAAGATAGCGCTGGCAACGCGCTGCCCTTCACCATTGTGGGCACATTGATGCGGGTTGATCTGGCGCAGCCGCTGCGTCCAGGTCAGAGCACAGCGTTTGAACTGGACTTCAGCTTTAACATTGTGGAAGCCGGTTTGCTGGGCGCGCGCAGTGGTTACGAACATTTCCCCGACGATGCCCGCGAAGGCGGTAACGACATTTTCCTGCTGGCGCAGTGGTTCCCACGCCTGGCCGCCTATACCGACTATGAAGGCTGGACCAATAAAGAGTTTCTCGACAGCGGTGAGTTCACTCTGGAGTTTGGTGACTACGAGGTCGACATCACGGTGCCGGCGGATCACATCGTGTCCTCAACCGGAGTGCTGCAAAACGCCAGTCAAGTGTTGACTGCCGAGCAGCGCGACCGCCTGGAGCAGGCCGAGGACGCCGCGCGTCCGGTGTACATCGTGACGCCAGACGAAGCGCTGGAAAATGAGCGTGAAGCGACCACTGAGACCAAAACCTGGCGCTTTAACGCTGAACGCGTGCGTGATTTTGCCTGGGGCTCGTCACGCAAATTTATCTGGGATGCCAAAGGTTTCCGCCAGGACAACGCAGAGGTTCCCTTGGTGATGGCGATGTCGTTTTTCCCCAAGGAAGGCGATCCGCTGTGGTCAGAGTATTCCACCGAAGTGGTGATTCACACCATGGAAGTTTATAACCGCTTTGCATTTGATTATCCCTACCCGGTGGCGCAGTCCGTCAACGGGCCTGTTGGTGGTATGGAATACCCGATGATCACCTTCAATGGTCCGCGCACCACCTTGCAAGATGACGGCAGCCGCACCTACTCGCTGGCGGAAAAACGCTTCCTGATCGGCGTGGTGATTCACGAAATCGGCCACATTTATTTCCCCATGGTGGTGAACACCGATGAGCGGCAATGGACGTGGATGGATGAAGGCATCAACAGTTTCCTTGATGCGGTTGCCGGTCGTGAATGGGATCCGGATATCCCCTGGGCTAATGAGCCACGCGACATTGTTGACTACATGCGCTCCACCGATCAGCAGCCAATCATGACGCAGTCTGACAGCGTCACGCGTCTGGGGCCTAATGCGTACTCCAAACCCGCCACTGCGCTGAACATCCTGCGTGAAACCATCATGGGCCGCGAGTTGTTCGATTTTGCATTCCGCGAATACGCGCAGCAGTGGAAGTTCAAGCGCCCGACACCGTCGGACTTTTTCCGCATCATGGAAGACGCTTCCGGTGTTGACCTGGACTGGTTCTGGCGCGGCTGGTTCTACAGCACGGATCATGTGGATATTTCTCTGGATCGTGTGTACGCCATGCAACTGGATACCCGTAACCCTGACATTGACTACCAGCGTCGCCGCGACGAAGAGGCCAACAAGCCGGCTTCAATATCATCATCGCGCAATCGCGAAGAAGGCATGCTGAGTTGGGTTGAGCGCAACCCCGATGTCACCGACTTCTATGACGACAACGACATCTACACCGTGACCAACCTGGAACGCAATCAATACCAGAGTTTCCTCGAAGGTCTGGATGAGATTGAGCGCGCCGTGTTTGATCGGGCCATGGAAGAAAACAAGCACTACTACGTGCTGCAGTTCTCCAATGCCGGCGGATTGGTGATGCCCATCATTCTGCAAATGACTTACGAAGATGGCAGCGTTGAAGACATGTACATTCCCGCAGAGATCTGGCGCCAGAACGCACACAATGTCAGCAAGCTGATTATTGCGGACAAACCTGTCAGCAGCATTGTGCTGGACCCACGCTGGGAAACAGCCGACGCCGATATGGAAAACAACTTCTACCCGCGACGAATTATTCCTTCTCGGGTTGAGGCATTTAAATCCGAAGCCAGTGGTGGACTGGTTGGCCGTGACATCATGCAGGACATCAAAACTGAGCTGAAGACTGCCGATGATGAAGGTGAGCAAGAGTGATACGCCGACCTCTGCTCAAGGCGACTGCAATGCTGGCGGTGTCATTCACACTGCCGGCGGTTTTGCCGACAAGTGTGCCGACAAGTGTGCCGACAGCTGTGCAGATGATGATCCCAGCCTCGCTTTTAACTGGCGTGCACGCACATCAGCAAAAAGCGGCGATTACCCGCGTGGTATTTAATGAGCGCACCGGCACCCTGGAAGTCATGCACCGCTTTTATCTGCATGATGCCGAGCATGCCGTACGTCAGTTGATCGACAGTGACGCTGACATTATTGGCAATGAACAGACGCGGGCGCAGTTTGCAGAGTACGTGCAGCAGCAGTTCTCCTTAACAAGTGCCTCCGGCGAAGCCTTGGTGTTATCGCCGGTCGGGCATGAAATCGACGGCAATTTCTTCTGGGTTTATCAGGAAAGAACGCTGCCCGCCAACGTGACATCGCTGCAGGTGATTCATAACGCGTTACGGGAAGTGTGGCCGGATCAGATTAATACGGTCAATGTTGAGCGGGGCGGTTCGGTCACTACCCTGACATTTCAGGGCAGTGACGAACAGCTGAGTGTGGTGCTGGAGTAATCGTCTGTCAGTTGTGTTCCGCGTGGATGTCGGTGCCATGTGTCTCAGTCAACATCCATACCGACCACAGTGTCGCCAGCGATGCCAACATGATGTAACCGGACACGTAAACAATCCCGTACTCATTCCACAGCAACACGGCAATTGTTGGCGCCAACGCGCCACCCACAATGGCACCAATCTGATAACCCAGAGAAGCCCCTGAGTAGCGCACTTTGGTGGAGAACAGCTCGGTAAAAAATGCCGCCTGAGGGCCGTACTGCAGTCCCATAAAACTCAGCCCTACTGCAATAGCCACGGTGATCAGCACAAAGTTGCCGGTATCAATCAGCGGGAACAACGCAAAACCCCACAGTCCGGTCAGCAAGGCGCCCAACATAAAGATGCCACGTCGACCGTGTGTGTCTGAGTAATGTGCAGCCCAGAACTGGAAGGGAATCTGTACCGCCGAGGCAATCAGTACCGCCGACAGCATGGTATTTCGCGACAATCCCACACCACCCACTGCGCTGCTGCCGTAAGCCACCACAAACGCAATCATGATGTAGAACGTCACCTGAATAGACAGGAAGGCACCGGCCGCCAGCATGATGCGCTTGGGATACAGGCGCAGCGCTTCCAGCACCGGAGAGCGTGTCACGGCTTCTTTTGCCGGGGCAAGACCGGCCTTCTGACGCTCGATTTTAAGACGTTCCAGCTCTTTAAACGCCGGAGTGTCTTCCAGATGCAGCTGCACATACATGCTGATACCAATCAGAATGACGCTGGCCATAAACGGAACACGCCAGCCCCAGCTCATAAACGCTTCTTCAGAGACAATGTAGCTGATGATAAGGAAGGCCAGATTAGCCAGAATCACCCCGATGGGTGCGCCCGCCTGTGCATAGGCACCGTACCAGCCGCGTTTGGTTGCCGGCGCGGTTTCAGTGACCAGCAGCATCGCGCCGCCCCACTGTCCGCCGATGGCCAGGCCCTGCACAAAGCGCAGCAACACCAGCAGGATCGGCGCCAGCGGCCCCGCAAACGCATAGGTCGGCAACAAACCGATCAGTGTGGTGGCAACGCCCATCATCAGCAGCGCAATCACCAGGACTTTTTTGCGTCCCACACGGTCACCGTAGTGACCAAAAATGATGCCGCCCAGTGGGCGCGCCAGAAAGCCAACAGCAAAGGTGCTGAAGGAGGCAATTAACGCCACCATTGGTGGCATATCAGCCGGGAAAAACAGGATTGGGAAGACCAGTGCGGCAGCCGTGCCGTAGAGGAAAAAGTCATACCATTCGATGGATGTGCCCGCAAGCGAGGTCAGGGCCACCTTGCGCATATTGGCCTGGGTGTGTTGATCGATTGGCGCCGCAGCAGCCGATTGTTGTGCCGTCATAAAAGCTCCTCTGCTCATTATTGTTTTCACAAACGCCGCGATATTGCGCTGGAAATGTAAACAACGCAAGCGTCTGTACGTTAACAAGTACAGACCACAAGCCCATGGTTTGCAGGGCTCACGGGGTTCTGGTGAGGTCAGAGATGATTGTAGTAAGCCTGCTGTCGAAGCGGTCCGAGGTTGAGGCGGAAAACAAACTCTAAACCGACGCCGATAATGCCGTTCTGACAAGAAATTGTGATCGATTCATGCCGGCTTTTGCTGCCGCCGCATCAATTTTTCTGAGCGCAAATCTGGGCACGCTGATATTGATGCGTTCAGCCGGCCCCATCAATTTATCCAGATCAACATCAACTACACACGTATACACACGCATACACTCGTTAGTGCAGTCCCTTTTTTTATGCGGTCGAATCAAGCCAACACTGAGGTAGTTATAGCCGTATGAACGTCGGTTTGCGTGGTTCGTTTTCTCATGGCCGCCACCCGCTACTTAAGGTTTGTTTAAGTTATCAAACGCATACTGCAGGCTCTGTCGATGACAAGAGATCAAACCAAATGCCTGACAGCACATTTTTCTCAGCAATCAAATCGGTTCTGATTGTCCGCCCGAACGTCAGGCTGGGTAACAACCTGCTGTTGACGCCGCTGCTGGCAGAGTTGGAGAAAAAATTTCCACGTGCCCGGATTGATGTTCTCACCTCGAGTCAGGATGCCCCTGCCCTCTTTTCAGGGTTTTTGACGGTTGATCGGGTGCTGGTGTTTCCCCGCCATGGTGCCAGTCATCTGCCGGCGTATCTCAACGTGCTGAGGAAATTGCTCAGCAGACACTATGACCTTGTGGTTGATCCCTGCCCAAAGTCCCGTACTTCCCGCCTGTATGCATCACTTGTCAGAGCAAAATTGCGAATCGGCTTTGGCAGTGATCAAAAACCGGCAGCGGCAAATTTTTTCACGGCCGCGATATCGCAAGCACCCCAACACATGGGGAAGTATCCGGTTTACCTGGTAAGGTCTGTCTTGGGAGCATCAGGTGTGCAGGGGCAATCGGAATCACAGGCGTTTCCCAATCTGGATATTCGATTGTCGCCCGCTGAGATCGCCGCGGCGCGCGGCATTCTTTATCAGCTGTTAGGTGAACATGCGTTGCACAAGCCGGTATTGGGGATTTTTACCGAAGCAACCGGACTTAAAAAATTATCCATAACCTGGTGGCGAGAGCTGATTTGCGAACTGGCAACCATAGCGCCAGACCTACAGGTGCTGGCGATTGCCCCACCCGGTCAACTGACAGAATTGGCAGAACCCGGACGGGTTCACAGCTGGCAATCAGCTGATGTCAGGCAGGTCGCCGCGATGATTGAAGCGGTTGGGCACTTTGTCTGTGCCGACAGTGGTGTCATGCATCTTGCGGCAAGCACCCGCGCGAAAGTGGTGGGCCTGTTCGGTCACACGGATCCACTGACTTACAGTCCGTTAAGTGCGACAGGTTCGGCGATCAACCCCGCATTAGGGCCAAAACAGGTGGCTCGCGCCTTGCTTTCTGAACTTACCAGCTGAACTAACTCAGCCGGCTAGTCAAAACACCCAAAATGCATCTCACCGATACCGGGCTGGCATGCAGTCTGCTCGGCTTGGTTAGCGGTTGTTTGCGGTGCCGCTTGGTGTGCTGGGAGTCTGAATACAATCCGTTAACAGGCTTTATGGGAGCCGACAGTTACAACAGCGTAGTCGTGACCAGACCAAGCCAAGGCTTGACTGTTAACGGCACGCGCTGCTATACCTACGGCGATTTTCCTGTTTCCTGGACGTCTTTAAATCAACGTGAACACTAAAACCGCATTACCCTCAACCTGCTCTGGCTACGATTTGCACTTCAAACTAGACAACGACCCTGACAACCGGCGGGTCTTAAGCTGATGGAACCGATACTCGCCTTGCTGTTCGGGATCATCATTATCCTCGCAATTATCGCCGTCAATGGCTATTTTGTTGCGCAGGAATTTGCATACATGGCGGTCGACCGCACGCGGCTGGCCGCACGTGCCGCTGAAGGTGATGCCGCAGCCAAACGAGCGCTGCTGGTCACCAAGCGTACCAGTTTTATGTTATCGGGCGCTCAGCTTGGCATCACGGTCACTGGCCTGCTGGTGGGATTTGTCGCCGAGCCTTTGGTCGGGGAGTCGTTAGGTATTTTGCTGGGCGGAGTGGGCGTTCCAACCGAGGTTGGCGTCGCCTTCGGCACGGTGTCGGCTCTTGTTGCAGCTACTATCATCCAGATGATCTTTGGCGAGCTCTACCCGAAAAATCTGGCTATCGCCAACTCCGAGCCTCTCGCTCGCAGTCTGGCCAGCTCAACGCTCATCTATCTGACGGTTTTTGGTTGGCTCATCGGGTTCTTCGACAAGTCTGCAAACCTGTTGCTGCGGGCGCTGCGCATCGAGCCTGTTCACGATCTTGATGTCAGTGTCTCGGCAGACGACCTGCCGCGTATCATCGCCGACTCTCGCGACAGCGGAGACCTGCCGCTTGAGCTCTCACTCATGATCGACCGCATTCTCGATTTTCCCCAGCGTGATGTTGAACACGCGATGATACCGAGGTCACAGGTTGACTGGCTGCGCCCGGAGATAACACTCAACGATCTTCGTGATCTGATGGCACGCGGGCATACGCGCTATCCGGTAGTTGACGAAGACACCCCGGTGGGCGTTGTGCATCTGACAGACGTGCTGATGCGTCTCTCCAAAGGCGGGGCTGACAACGACCCCGTTTCCTCGGTAATGCAACCCGCCATTGTGCTGCCTACATTGATGCCACTGCCTGATGCACTGACACAGTTGATTCAAGCCAACAACAAGCTTGCCTGCGTCATTGATGAGTACGGTGGTTTTGTTGGCGTACTGACGCTCGAAGATCTTGCCGAAGAGATTGTTGGCGAAATCACCGACGAACATGATAGCGACGCCCGAGAGCCTGTTGTGCCCGCAGGCGAAGGCATTTGGTTAATGGATGGAGATGTGCATCTGGATGAGGTTGAGCGTGTCATTGGTTATGTGCTTCCGCGAGGTGATTTTGAGACCGTAGCCGGCATGCTTATCGCAGAGCTTGGAGCCTTGCCTGTCAAAGGCGTTTCAGTGACCGTTGACCTGCCTGTTGATCCGGCAGAACTGGTTGCCGATGTACCGGTTCGACGCCAGCTGGTGGTCGATGTTCTGCGTGTCGAGCGTTATGTCCCGACCGAAGTGCGTGTGCGGTTGGTTGCGATGCTGATGTCTGAGGAAGAACTGTGAACGATCCGTTGATAATCACAATCGCGACCATTGCTCTAATTGCGCTGAGTGCCTTTTTTGTCATTATCGAGTTTGCACTGCTCGGTGCTCGTCGCCAACGACTCGAAGAGCTTGCAGTAACCAGCCGCGCTGCCCGAGCGGCGCTGCGCGGCATGAACGACCTGACCCTGATGCTGGCAGGGGCGCAGCTTGGAATTACCTTTTGCACATTTGCCCTGGGTGCGGTGACCAAGCCGGCCGTCGATAGCTGGCTCAGCCCGGTGTTTTTAGCCTTGGGGTTGCCTGATTGGGCTGCCACTGGCGCAGCATTTGCCCTTGCGCTGTTTATCGTCACCTTCTTGCATCTGGTTATCGGTGAAATGGCGCCTAAATCCTGGGCTATTGCGCACCCTGAAAGGTCTGCTTTGGCCATTGGTGTTCTTGCCCGTGGATATGTGTGGACACTGCGCCCGTTATTAAGTTGGGTGAATAACATTGCGAACCGTCTGGTCAGGGCCAGCGGCGTTGAGCCCGTGGAGAGTGCTGCCGTTGGGGGGCAAGATATCGCTACCATCCGACAGCTTGTTGAACACTCGGCGAAAGTCGGCACGCTGGAGCCCCAGATGCAGCAGCAGATATCAGGTCTGATCGACCTGGGCTCGCTGCCAGTGGAGAATCTGCTCAATGAGAGCAAGATGCCAACCCATGTTTTGCAAGGTGCAACGGTAGCTGATGTACGTGCCGCAGCGGCTGAATCGGGTCACTTGCGTATCCTGGTATTCGGGGCAAAAGGCTCCATACCGCTGGTGGTTCACCTGCGCGACACATTGATCGAAGCGGATGCTCGTCCAGCTCACCAGCTTGCACGTCGTGTTTTTGTCCTCGATGCAAAGACGCCGGTTTACGAGGCGCTCGCGCGTATGCGTAAGTCGAAGGTACAGCTCGCAGTGGTGATGAGCGATGGCCGGATGCGCGGCGTGGTGACGCTCTCTGACATCCTCGAACGAGTACTGCCAGTCGCTGTGCCGTTATAGACACCGGCTCTGGAGGTGCTTCAGAAGGACTAATTTCGCTAGCCGAGCTTCACGCTCTCCTTCGCCATGCGCCATGTCCAACATACAAGCAATTCTTGTGAGTTGAACTTTGTATCCAGCAAGCCCTCGACATCACTTTTCAGTTGTAAAGGTTTTCTTGACAACTGAGGTGACACAGGAGGGGTGATCCTCATGTTGAAATACTCGTTTCCGGTTCCGCTTCATCCCGGTAGATAAGTTAACCATCTGAGCTAACCGGGATTTCAGGATAGTTCAAAGCTGGTTGTTTGGTAGTAAAGTGAAACGCTGGTAGGTAGGGGGACAACTAAACCGTAATTGGGCGGACAAGGGTGGTGCAATTTTGCTTTGCAGTTAGTGGGTCAGAATTAGACTGCCGTTGACAGGGAATACTTCACTTGCAATGGGGCAGCCTTTATTCTGCCCGGCTGATCCGCGCATACGCGAGGAACACAGCAAACAACCGATCAGGAGCAGGTCTACCGGCGGTTCATCCCCGCATACGCGGGGAACACGGAGTTACCATATATCCCATCTGTGTTAATTGCGGTTCATCCCCGCATACGCGGGGAACACATGCAGGTCAGAACACCGCAAAGGGCGTCAATCAGTTCATCCCCGCATACGCGGGGAACACATCTCGCAGCACTCGGCGCACCTCGCGAAATACGGTTCATCCCCGCATACGCGGGGAACACCCGGAAGGGTTTATCCCCGAGAAGCACATTGGCGGTTCATCCCCGCATACGCGGGGAACACCTGCATATAGTAAAGCGCGGTTGCGTTTGAGCCGGTTCATCCCCGCATACGCGGGGAACACTTGGTTCGGTAGTGATCGGCGTTGTTGCCGGTCGGTTCATCCCCGCATACGCGGGGAACACATACTCGGAAAAGCTAAAGAGCCTGCAACCGGCGGTTCATCCCCGCATACGCGGGGAACACGCGTCCGGAACGCCGTGCCAAACTTTTGTACACGGTTCATCCCCGCATACGCGGGGAACACGGCTCCAGTCCGTTTTCGAGCAAGCACTCTATAGGTTCATCCCCGCATACGCGGGGAACACTATACCGCGTACTTTTCTGGCTTTCGCTCAGCCGGTTCATCCCCGCATACGCGGGGAACACCAACACCGACTATATAGACCCATACGCGCCCGGCGGTTCATCCCCGCATACGCGGGGAACACGATATGCCCAGCTGCTCACGGTACGCCATAACCGGTTCATCCCCGCATACGCGGGGAACACGCTCCCACCAGTTTTGTGGCTACCGAGTCAACCGGTTCATCCCCGCATACGCGGGGAACACGATCGCCGGTCTCAGGACGGCCAAATAATGGGCGGTTCATCCCCGCATACGCGGGGAACACGGCAGCAGACATATCAATGTCGCCAGTCGGATCGGTTCATCCCCGCATACGCGGGGAACACGGCTACCTATAACACTAATTATGGATCCATAACGGTTCATCCCCGCATACGCGGGGAACACTGTATCACCGGAAACGCAAGCTGGTGCCGGATCGGTTCATCCCCGCATACGCGGGGAACACCGCGGCGTAGCGTCACCGAACCTGGCCGAAGCCGGTTCATCCCCGCATACGCGGGGAACACCTGTGTAGTTATGAGCCCCGCTTCTATGATGTCGGTTCATCCCCGCATACGCGGGGAACACCACTGCCCGCCGGCACGGTTGAGGTGATGAACCGGTTCATCCCCGCATACGCGGGGAACACTATGTGCGTGAATCCGCACCCGTAAACATTCACGGTTCATCCCCGCATACGCGGGGAACACCTGCCACGTCCAGAGCATCGATCTCAACATGCCGGTTCATCCCCGCATACGCGGGGAACACGGTCATAATTGATTGCTCAGGATCAAAAGGGTCGGTTCATCCCCGCATACGCGGGGAACACCATGGCAAATGCCGATCAGCTCGCTGACAGTCCGGTTCATCCCCGCATACGCGGGGAACACCCGCGATCCGCTTTGACAGAAAAGCAATGTCGCGGTTCATCCCCGCATACGCGGGGAACACTCCAGAGTCTGATTAACAACGATCTGAAGTTTCGGTTCATCCCCGCATACGCGGGGAACACCCGTCCTCTGGATGGGTGATACTGCGGCTTAACGGTTCATCCCCGCATACGCGGGGAACACTCCGCGATTGAGGATCCTAGTTCGCCCAGTTGCGGTTCATCCCCGCATACGCGGGGAACACTGTCAACCAGAGACAACCTCAAGGCTAGGCGACGGTTCATCCCCGCATACGCGGGGAACACGGCATAGAGCCAAGCGGCATCCGCACAACGGCCGGTTCATCCCCGCATACGCGGGGAACACTATCATCCAAAACTGCAGGTTGAGATTCGAATCGGTTCATCCCCGCATACGCGGGGAACACCATACTCATGCCGAGGAGCGCCATAATCACAGCGGTTCATCCCCGCATACGCGGGGAACACGGCATATACATTTTTTTCGAAGAAGTGATGTACGGTTCATCCCCGCATACGCGGGGAACACCCAGGTCACACCAAAGCCGTTGAGCGCAGACACGGTTCATCCCCGCATACGCGGGGAACACGAGGACAGCGTTTCAGATACCGATGGGAACAACGGTTCATCCCCGCATACGCGGGGAACACTATATCCGGTTTGTTGGTTTTCATACAGTCTCCGGTTCATCCCCGCATACGCGGGGAACACCCCCATGGAGTGATCGGCGTGACCGGGAACGTCGGTTCATCCCCGCATACGCGGGGAACACCGTAGTGCCAGCACGCGAGTACGCCAAGAAGCCGGTTCATCCCCGCATACGCGGGGAACACGGTATCAGCATCAACGTTTATGATGTCGAACTCGGTTCATCCCCGCATACGCGGGGAACACTTGCCCAGACGCTCGCGCATTATGATAGCCCTCGGTTCATCCCCGCATACGCGGGGAACACCGTCCTTCAAAAACACTTTTAGGTTGCACAACACGGTTCATCCCCGCATACGCGGGGAACACCGTCCTTCAAAAA
>CANHAR010000051.1 GCA_947458495.1 Gammaproteobacteria bacterium
GACCTTGGGGACATACAGTTTGGGTGAGTTCTCAAAATTGCGGCGCAGCAAAGTAGTGTTGGCGCCTTCAGAGAGCAGATTCAACTCGCCGAGAATAATGTGTTCGTAATCGTTTATGACTTCGCGAGGTTTCAGGCGTCGGCCATCGGGCAGATAACGTTCGACCATCCGCGCTACCCACTTGAGCACTTTGATGTCTTCGCGGATGGTGACCTCAATGCCGGGTCGCAGGATTTTGATGACCACTTCTTCGCCGCTGATCAGGTGAGCTTCATGCACCTGGGCAATAGAGGCCGATGCCAGCGATTGTGCTTTGATGTCACGGAAGCTTTGTTGCCAGGGCATCCCCAGCGCTTTTTCGACCACGTCAAACACCGAGGGCGACGTGAATCCCGGGACACGATCCTGAAGGTGCTGCAGCTCGTCACTGATGTCCAGAGGCAGGAAGTCCCGGCGTGTGGATAACAACTGACCAAACTTGATATAGATCGGGCCAAGGTCTTGTAATGCCTCTTTAAGGCGCTGCGGAGGTGTCAGGTCGCGTGTTCTGCTGCCCGTAAAAACGCCGATGCTGGCCATCAGCAGTCGTAACGGCCAGGCATTGGCTGTAAGAGGGCTGATCTGGTCAAGACGGTATCTGGCGCAGACCGACATGATACGCAGCAGGCGGGGAAGGTGGGACACCAGAATTCCTTAGACCCGTTTGGTCAGGGCTTTCATGACCCCGGCCATCAGTTTCATACCGGCAGTGATGGGCAATGGCAGGTCGGCACCGCCGGCTGCCATGGCACTGTCACCATGTTTTTGTTCATCAATAATCATTTGTTGAATAATTGCGCGGCTCTTCTGGTCGTGTGCCGGTAACTGTTGCAGATGATCTTGCAGATGCTCACAGACCTGTTTTTCAGTTTCACCCACAAACCCCAGACTCCACTTGTCGCCCACAGCGCCAGCGGCCGCACCCAGTCCAAAAGACAAGGCATAAAACGCCGGGTTCAGCAGGCTGGGGCGACTATCGAGCTCTTTGAGCCGAGTCTCGCACCAGGCCAGGTGATCGACTTCTTCGGCCGCTGCATGATTCATGGTATCTCGCACATCCGGCAGACGAGCGGTCAGTGATTGGCCCTGATACAGGGCCTGTGCACATACTTCGCCGGTGTGATTAATGCGCATTAGTCCGGCGGCCAGCAAACGCTCAGCCTCGGATAATTCGCCTTCTTCCGCTTTGGCTGCGGGTGAACTGCGCTGAGCGTGACTGCTACCCGGTATCAGCGTATGCAGAGCCTGGTCCAGTTGCAGGATCAGCCGGTCTGCCAGACTGAAGTGATCGCGTTTATCAGATGTGCTCATAAGCGTTTGTCCGGTTACTTGTCACCAACTGTTTCCCGGGCAATGGCCCGGTGTCCGATATCTTTACGGTAATAGATTCTATCCCAGTGGATGTTTTCCGCCAGGCGATACGCAGCCTTTTGTGCATGGGTAACCGTATCGCCCAATGCCACAGCACACAACACGCGGCCGCCGTTGGTGACGACTTTGCCATCTCTCAGTGTCGTGCCGGCATGGAATACCTTGCCAATGCCGGATTGAGAGGCTTTATCCAGGCCGCTGATCACGGCGCCTTTATCGTATGCGTCGGGATAACCACCTGCGGCAAGCACTACACCAATCGCAGCACGAGAGTCCCACTCCGCGTGTTTCTGGTTAAGCCGGCCATCAATAGCGGCCTGGCACAGATCTGCCAGATCTGACTGCAGACGCATCATCACTGGTTGCGCTTCCGGGTCGCCAAAACGACAGTTAAATTCGATGACAAAAGGATTGCCGTGGTCGTCAATCATCAGGCCGGCATACAGGAAACCGGTATAAGGATTGCCTTCGGCAGCCATGCCGCGGACGGTCGGCATAATCACCTGTTGCATGACGCGCTCATGAATCTCAGGTGTGACCACCGGCGCAGGTGAATAAGCGCCCATGCCACCGGTATTGGGTCCGTTATCGCCATCGTCACGCGCCTTGTGATCTTGCGAGGTTGCAAACGGGAGTACATGCTCACCATCCACCATCACGATAAAACTGGCTTCTTCGCCGAGCAGGAATTGTTCGATGACTACACGACTGCCGGCATCACCGAATTTATTGCCGGACAACATATCGCGAATGGTTGATTCAGCCTCTTCCTGCGTCTGCGGGATGATCACGCCTTTGCCAGCGGCCAGGCCGTCGGCTTTGATCACGATGGGTGTGCCCTGTTGCCTGACATAGGCAATCGCGGCATCTGCATCGGTAAAGTTCTGATAGGCCGCTGTGGGAATGTTGTGCCTGGCAAGAAAGTCTTTGGTAAAGGCTTTGGAACCTTCCAGCTGCGCTGCGGCCTTGCGTGGGCCAAATGCACGAAGACCTTGGGCGCTGAAATAATCAACGACGCCGGCAACCAAAGGCGCTTCCGGGCCAACAACGGTCAGTCCAACATCATTGATTTTGGCAAAGGCTGCCAGCGTCGTGAAATCCAGGGCATCAATGGCGACGTTTTCGACGCCTGCCTCAGTGGCGCTGCCGGCATTGCCTGGTGCCACAAAGACTTTGTTAACGCCTGCTGACTGAGCCAATTTCCAGGCCAGTGCATGTTCACGTCCGCCGTTGCCGAGTATCAGAACATTCATACGCAATCCTCAATGGCGGAAGTGGCGGATGCCGGTAAACACCATCGCCATGCCGGCTTCATCGGCAGCCGCGATGACCTCTGCGTCACGCATCGAACCGCCGGGCTGAATAACCGCACTTATGCCGGCTTTAGCGGCGGCATCAATGCCATCACGGAATGGGAAAAACGCATCGGATGCCATCACCGAACCTTCCACCACCAGACTTTCATCTGCCGCTTTGATGCCCGCAATTTTTGCGCTGTAGACGCGACTCATCTGGCCGGCACCAATGCCGATGGTCTGTAAGTTCTTGCAGTACACAATCGCATTGGATTTCACAAACTGCGCTACAGTCCATGCAAACATCAGATCAACCAGTTCTTGTTCACTGGGCTGGCGTTTGCTGACCACGGTCAGGTCGTTGCGGCTGATCAGATGGATGTCTCTGTCCTGCACCAGCAGGCCGCCGTTGATGCGCTTGTAATCCCAGGCTGCCAGAGGTTTGGCTGGCCATTGACCGCAGGCCAGCACACGCACATTGGGCTTGCCAGCGAACACGTGTAAAGCCTCTTCAGAGACAGTTGGCGCAATAATCACTTCGCTGAACTGTTGATCAACTATTTTCTGTGCGGTTTCAGAGTCAAGTTCGCGGTTAAATGCGATGATGCCGCCAAAGGCGGATGTCGGGTCGGTCTCAAACGCCAGCTGATAGGCTTCCTGTATTGAGCCGGCAATGGCAACGCCGCAGGGATTGGCGTGTTTCACAATGACACACGCGGGCTCGCTGAAACTCTTCACGCATTCCAGTGCCGCATCTGTGTCAGCGATGTTATTGTAGGAGAGCTCTTTGCCCTGAAGTTGTGTTGCAGTACTGACGCTAGCTTCCTGCGGGTGCTTTTCAACATAAAACGCCGCGTTCTGATGCGGGTTTTCGCCATAACGCAGGTCCTGCTTTTTGTGAAATTGACTGGAGAAACTGCGCGGGAATTCGCTGCCGGAAACAATCTTGCCAAGGTAATTGGCAATGGCGCCGTCATAAGCAGCGGTGTGTTCGTAAGTGCGTACCGCCAGATCAAAGCGAGTGGCCTGGGTCAGTCCGCCACCATTGATTTTCATTTCGCTGAGAATGAGAGCATAGTCGGCAGGGTCAACTACCACGGCGACCCAAGCGTTGTTCTTAGCCGCAGCGCGCAACATGGTGGGCCCACCAATATCGATATTCTCGATCGCTGTTGCCAGATCACAACCCGGTTTGGCGACAGTTGCCTCAAATGGATACAGGTTCACTACCACCAGATCAATGGGCGGAATGTTGTGTGCCTGAATGACGTCGGCATCAATCTGACGGCGGGCCAGAATTCCGCCATGCACTTTGGGGTGCAGGGTTTTGACACGGCCATCCATCATTTCTGGAAAGCCCGTGTAGTCAGCAATTTCGATAGCAGGAATGTTGTTGTCTTGTAACAGACGATAGGTGCCGCCCGTTGATAAAATCTCTACGCCTGCGCTTTGCAGCGAGCGGGCGAATTCCACAATACCCGACTTGTCCGACACACTGAGCAATGCGCGGCGAATGACAGCAATTTGATCTGAAGACATAGTAGTAGATGCAGTTTAAGTAAGTGGTTGCAGTTTAAAAGGTGGGTAATTCGTCTGAGGTCGTTGTGACGGCGTGTTGATGACAGGCAAAACTCACAACAGGCCGTACTGTTTCATCTTTTTCCGTAGGGTACCACGGTTCAAACCCAGCATGGTAGCCGCCTCGCTTTGGTTGCCATCGGTGTGTTTGAGCACAGCTTCCATTAACGGAGCCTCAACTTCACGGAGTACCAGTTCATAAAGATTATGGGTCAGCTTAGCGTCACCAAGATCGTCAAAATACTTGTCCATCGCACGCCCGACACACTGACGAAGACTCTGGTTGGATGCAGGGTCTGTCATAGTTGTTGTTTTGCCCGGACTCGCCGCAGGTTCCATTGCAAGGCCGCTTTTCAAGGTTTCTTTTTTCATGCTGGTACAGGCAAATCTCTGTGATGGCTTTATTGATGGGTTTGAGCTGCTACAACAGTCAGCAATGACAGGTGTTCGCGATGCCAGTTTTGCAGGATATCCTGTTGATCTGTGACACAGTCTGCTTGCATAAATTCAGACTTCAATAACTCACCACCCGGTAGCGCTTTACTGTACCAGTCAATATGTTTACGGGCAAAGAGTGTGCCGCGGAAATCTCCGTAAAAAGCGTGCAGCGCACAAATATGGTCCTGCATCAGAATGCTGATCTCACTCGCAGATGGCGGTCTTGCATGGTCGCCATGCTCGAGGTATTGACGGATTTCTCTGAATATCCACGGTTTGCCCTGAGCGGCACGGCCGATCATTAGTCCATCCGCCCCAGTATGTCTGAGTACCTGCAGCGCTTTTTCGGGTGAATCAATATCACCGTTTGCAATCACCGGAATGCCGATACTTTGCTTGATCGCGGCGATCGTGTCGTACTCAACCTCGCCGACAAAGCGGCACTCGCGGGTTCTGCCATGAACACTGATCATGCGAATGCCGCAGTCTTCAGCGATGCGAGCAATGTCGACACCGTTTTTTTGTGCCCGACACCAACCAGTGCGCATTTTGAGTGTCACAGGAATATCAACAGCCTGCACGACGGCACGCAGTATCTGTTCAACCAGCTCGGGGTCGCGCATCAGCGCCGACCCGGCTGCCTTTTTCAAGACCTTTTTGGCTGGGCAACCCATGTTTATATCGATGACTTCAGCGCCCATGTCAGCGTTCAGGCGGGCGGCCTCAGCCATCATCGAGGGGTCAAAGCCGGCTATCTGCACAATCTCCGGGCCACAGGCAGCAGTGCGCCTGAGCCTGAGGCGGTTCTTTTCGGATTTCCACATGGCCGTATCTGCCGGCAGCATTTCAGCGATGGTGAGAGTGGCGCCCTGTTGCAGACACACTTCCCGAAACGGTACATCACTAACGCCCACCATAGGCGCAAGCAAGATCGGTCGCTCCAGCACGTGTTTGCCAAGCCTGAAGGGCTTGATATCGGGCAAGCCATGCGGATTGTGGAGATGTCCGGAAGCTTGATCAGTTGCGCTCATAAACAAACTCGATTGTGTAGTTGAGAGCTTCTGGCCCCGGATCAAGAATTTCAAGAGTACCCAGAATCTCAGACCCCGCAGGAATTGTTATCCGTGACAGCAGTGACGCATCCAGATAATGCCCCGGATAAAAACGTCGGCCAGCAACCGCCTGTTTCCGTGTATTGCTGAATGAAAGGTCAACTGACGGGTGTGGCTGCGCAAACAGTGCGTCATTAAAAATGCCAAACCGGACAAGCAGCATGGATTCGTAGTCAGGGTGTGGAGAGACTTCAACAAATGTGCTGCGCAATTGTTCAGCGTCGCGTACCACCGGCAGTGCGCATGCCACACGAGTACACAGGCCCGCTAACAGATCTCTGACGCGTGTGTCACGCAACAGGGTGTCTTTGTTGAATATAACCAGTTGCGCGACAAGACCGGCAAACAAAACAATAATCAGAAAAATGTAAGCAACGGCTGCCAGCCAGGATCGCTGCGCAGGCGGCGGTGCCCCAAGCACCAGAGGTTCATCAAACTGCGGCAGATGCGCAGTTTTATCGCTGTTGGTTTCCAGTATTGTCCACATGGTTATTCATATGTCGCGTGCCGGTAATGCGAACCCATTGCTCGCGGATGACCGGGGGCTCCAGTTCAAACCAAGGTTGGTATGACCGAATCAGTGATTCCGTTTGTTCAGACAAAACCCCCGAGAGAATCAGTTTACCACCCGGTTTTGTTAGGTTGGTGAGCACCGGTGTCAGTTCCTCAAGGGGGCCGGAAAGTATGTTGGCTAACACGATATCTGCTGGTTGATGCTGTTCCCCGGGCATAAACACCGTCAGTTTTTCAGCAGCGACTCCGTTCATTTCCCGATTGTTGCGTGTGGCGATGATGGCCTGCGGGTCATTGTCTACGCCAATCGCCTTGACAGCGCCCAGCAATATTGCCGCAATCGCCAGAATACCTGAGCCACAACCGTAATCGATAACCGACTTGCCTGCCACATCGCAGTTGTCCAGCCACTCCAGACACAATGCCGTGGTCGGGTGTGTCCCCGAGCCAAACGCAAGGCCTGGATCCAACATCAGGTTGACGGCATCGGGTTCCGGTGGCTGCAGCCAGCTGGGACATACCCACAGGCGCTTGCCAAAACAAATGGGTTTAAAGTCGTCCATCCAGGCACGTTCCCAATCCTGATCGGCAATCTCTTCGATCTCCAGATCCTGCTCGGTCAGGCGTGAACCGTTCACAATACGTTTTACGATAGTCTTCAGAGGGGCTTTGGCTTCAAACAAGGCAATTAACTGCATGTTCTGCCATAAAGGAGTTGTTCCCGGATCCAATTGAAATACCGCCACATCCTCGGCATCCTGAAGCGTCACCGACACCGCGCCCAGCGACTGGAACAGTTGTTCCATCGCTGCAGCCTCAGTGTCAGTAATTCGGGCATTAATCTGTAACCACGGCATGTGTTAGCTCGCTCAGCTGTTTTTGCCGTGAGCGCCGGCCAGCATGTGCTCCAGATAGTGGATGTTGGTACCGCCTTTGCGGAAGTTCGGATCACGCAGGATTTCTTTGTGCAAAGGTGTGTTGGTGCGGATGCCATCAATCAGTAGTTCGTCCAGCGCGTTCTGCATACGAGCTAACGCTTCATCACGAGTACTACCGTAACTGATCAACTTGCCAATCAGAGAATCGTAATGCGGCGGGACGGTGTAACCACTGTAAATATGAGAGTCAACCCGGATGCCATTACCGCCGGGGGCATGGAAGAGGTTGATTTTTCCTGGACAGGGCATGAAGGACACCGGGTCTTCTGCATTGATACGGCATTCAATGGCGTGACCTTTGATCTTGATGTCTTCCTGGCGGATGCTGAGCGGAATACCGCTGGCGATTCTCAGTTGTTCTTTAACAATATCGATACCAGTGACCATTTCGGTAACCGGGTGCTCGACCTGAACGCGGGTGTTCATTTCAATAAAGTAGAACTGTTTGTCCTGATACAAGAACTCCAACGTGCCGGCTCCGCGATACTTCATCTGCTTGCAGGCTTTAATGCAGGTTTCGGCAACCTGGTTTCGAATGTCATCGGGAATATCCGGTGCAGGTGCTTCTTCCAACACTTTTTGATGCCGGCGTTGCATAGAGCAGTCACGGTCGCCGAGGTAAATGGCGTTACCAAGACCGTCACCGAGCACCTGAATCTCAACATGACGCGGGTTTTCCAGGAATTTTTCCAGATACACAGTGCCGTTGCCAAACGCCGCTTTAGCTTCTGATTGCGTGACATAAATGGAGTTCAGTAATGCCGCTTCGCTGTGCACTACACGCATGCCGCGGCCACCGCCACCGGCAGCAGCTTTGATAATCACCGGGTAACCAATGCGTTTGGCGACCGCCAACGTGCGCTCGGCGTTGTCGTCAAGCGGGCCATCAGAACCCGGAACTGTAGGCACCCCGGCTGCTTTCATGGCGTTAATCGCAGAGACTTTATCGCCCATCAGGCGTATGGTTTCAGCTCGTGGTCCAATAAAAATGAAGCCACTACGCTCGACCTGATCTGCAAAGTCAGCGTTTTCTGACAGAAAACCATAACCGGGGTGAATGGCAACCGCATCGGTGACCTCCGTGGCTGCGATGATTGCTGGCACGTTAAGGTAACTTTTTGAGGCGCTGGCAGGACCGATACACACAGATTCGTCTGCTAACCGGACATGCATCAGATCACGGTCTGCGCTGGAGTGCACGGCAACGGTTTTGATGCCGAGTTCCTTGCAGGCGCGCAGGATTCGCAATGCAATTTCGCCACGGTTGGCGATCAGGACTTTTTCCAGCATGAGCGTAATCCCTTAAACAATAGTGACCAGAGCCTGGTCAAATTCAACGGGCTCGCCGTCTTGGGCCAGAATGGCTTCAACCACGCCAGAATGATCTGCTTCAATCTGATTCATCATTTTCATGGCTTCGATGATACCGATCACATCGCCCACCTTGATGTGTTGTCCAACTTCAACAAATGCCGGAGAGGAAGGGGAGGCCGCGCGGTAGAACGTGCCAACCATTGGCGATTTCACTACATTTCCGCGAATTTTACGGCCGGCATCGGTATCTGCTGAAGGTGCAACCGGTGCGGGTGCAGCGGCAACGGAGGTGGGTGCTGGCGCAGCCATCATCGGCGCGCTTTGGTACTGAATGGGCTGTTGTACAACTTTGCTGGCGCGGCTGATACGCACCGCTTCCTCTCCTTCCTTGATCTCAATTTCTGCAATATCGGAAGACTCAAGCAGTTCGATGAGTTTTTTGACTTTTCTGATATCCATAACGTGGTCTCTTTTATCGGTGTTTAACGTCGTAGCGGAATTATTGTTGGTTTGAAATTCGTGTCAGTGCTGCCTGAAGCGCAAGATCATAGCCTTGAGAACCCAGGCCGGTGATGGTGCCTGCAGCAATATCTGAAAAATAAGAGTGATGCCGGAAAGATTCCCTCTTGTATACATTTGACAGGTGGACCTCAATAAACGGAATGCTCACCGCAAGAAGGGCGTCGCGTAGTGCGATGCTGGTATGCGTAAAGGCGCCGGGATTAAACACGATGAAGTGAACGCCTTCATGGCGGGCGTCGTGGATACGCTCTATCAACTCATACTCGGCATTGCTTTGCAGATGCAGCAGGTGGTGTCCTGCTGCTTGGCAGGTGTCGGCAAGACGGCTATTGATGTCATCCAGCGTTTCTTTGCCGTATACCTGTGGCTCGCGGGTGCCCAACAAGTTCAGGTTCGGGCCATGCAAGACGAGTAGGGTAGCCATGTGTATTTGGTCCAACATTCGGATGTTGTGCTGAATGAGCTGGCATTTTGTCAGATATTTCTCGGCTTTTCACCACCGAATTATGGCTTTTCTCTGATGTTTTCTGTCGCTGATGGCCACGGGCACAACAGCGGCGCTGCTTTACTGCGTAATGTCGACACTGCGCAGTGTGGGGGGGTAACACAGGCCTGCTTCCGCGCAGCCTTGAAAACCAACCGCCAGCGTGAACTCATCATGACTGCCGTCCGGCAGTTTCAGCACCGCGCGAGCCTGTCCGAAGTAAACCGTGACCACACCAAAAAACTCATCTTCGTGTGTTACGCCCGCGGGCAAAACCGGAATCAGCGCAGTTCTCAGCGCTTCTGGATCACTGATTGCGAAATTGAATTTGTCTGCGTAAAGATAATATCCGGGGGCGATTGTCCAGTGCACACTGATGGTATCCGGCCCGTCGAGGCTGACAAAAAAGGCAAAGGCCTGATCAACCTCCAGAAACGCGGGTTGTTGCGAAAATGGGCTTTGTGTGGTGGAGCCCAGAGCGGAGGGATTTGCCAGAAGCGGGGTTTGTGCGTGAATCAGCCCTGACATCAGGCTGAGGCAAAACAAGATCACACCGACAAATATTGCCGGCGGGGCACTTGCCAGCTTGTTATGGCTGATAACGCTCAAAGACCAGTGTTGCATTGGTTCCGCCAAATCCGAAGCTGTTGGACATGATGCAATCAATTCTGACGTCATCAAGGCGTTTGGTCGCAATGTTCAGACCCTCTGCTTCAGGCACAAGTTCCGTGACATTGGCGGATGCACTGACAAAATTATGTTCCATCATCAGCAGGCTGTAGATGGCTTCCTGTGCTCCGGTTGCACCGAGCGAGTGGCCAGTCAAGGATTTGGTCGACGTGATAATCGGCGACTTGCCGCCGAAAACTGCCCGGACCGCGCCGAGTTCAGTGACATCACCAACGGGTGTGCTGGTGCCGTGGGTATTCAGGTAGTCCACTGGCCTTCCGGACGTTGTTGCCAACGCCATTTTCATGCAGCGCACGGCGCCTTCGCCCGAGGGAGCCACCATGTCGTACCCGTCCGATGTTGCCCCGTACCCGGTAATCTCGGCATAAATTTTGGCGCCGCGTGCCAATGCATGGTCCAGCGCCTCAACAACAAGCACTGCGCCGCCGCCGGCAATCACAAATCCATCGCGGCTGACGTCAAAGGGGCGTGACGCCACCGTGGGCTCATGGTTATGCGTTGTGGTCAGCGCACCCATGGCATCAAACAGATTGGTCAGCGTCCAGTGTTCAGACTCCCCGCCGCCCGCGAACACCACATCCTGCTTGCCCAGTTGAATCAGTTCAACCGCGTTGCCTATGCAATGTGCGCTGGTCGCACAGGCTGATGAAATCGAATAATTGACGCCGCGGATTTTAAACGGGGTCGCCAGACATGCGGAAACTGTGCTGCCCATGGTTCGGGGAACCCGATACGGCCCGATTTTGCGGATACCCTTGCTGCGCAGAATGTCAGCGGCTTCTACCTGATCCGCGGAGGATGAGCCGCCGGCGCCCATAATGATGCCGGTTCGGTCGTTGGAGACGTCGGCATCCGTGAGCCCGGCATCTTTGATGGCCTGATCCATGGCGATATATCCGTAAGCCGCTGCATCACCCATAAAACGCAAGTGCTTGCGGTCTATGTGATCTTCAAAGCTGATGTTGACTCTGCCAGAGATGTGAGCGCGTAGGCCCATTTCTTCGTAAACCGGGTTGTAACTGATGCCGCTGCGGCCTTCTTTCAACGATTCGAGTACGCTTTGTTTGTCATTGCCAATGCAGGACACAATTCCGATACCGGTCACCACAACACGTCTCATATTTACCTCGATCAGTTATCCAATGCGTGCCGAGTCAGCTCAATTCGTTGAATCAGAATCGACTTTCAGGCGTAAACAGACCTACTTTGAGGCCTTTGGTGGTATAGATTATCTTGCCATCAACGGCCACGGTGCCGTCTGCAATTCCCATGACCAGTTTTCGCTCAATGATGCGGCTGAGTGATATTTCATAAGTAACTTTGCTGGCAGTTGGCAGAATTTCTCCGCTGAACTTTACTTCTCCTGCACCCAGTGCGCGGCCTTTCCCGAGATTGCCACGCCATCCCAAGTAGAAGCCAACCAGTTGCCACATGGCATCCAGCCCCAGGCAGCCCGGCATAACAGGATCATCCGGGAAATGGCATTCGAAAAACCACAGGTCGGGCCTGATGTCCAACTCCGCGATGATCTGGCCCTTGCCATGCTCTCCACCGTGGTCGTTGATTTCGATTATTCTATCCAGCATCAACATGTTGCCGACGGGTAACTTGGCGTTGCCCGGGCCAAACATTCGCCCATAACCACAGTCGATGAGTTCGTCCTTGTTATAGGCGCTTTTGGGTGTAAATCCTGTATTCATAAGTGGAAAACAACACCTTGGTTTCACGAAGGGCGCAAGTTTATCCCGCCAAAACAAAATAATCGACCTATTTTGCCTGTGCGGGCAGGAGCGACTGGCCGCGGTGAGGGATGCATCTGTAAGCCATCGAGGTTCTGCGCTAGACTTGGCGCTCCTGAAAACAAGGTAGACATATGTTAATTCCCGTTATTCTCGCTGGCGGCACCGGTTCCAGGTTATGGCCGCTCTCGCGGCAACTCAGCCCAAAACAATTTATGGCTATGCCTGAGGCATCGAACAAGCTGACTAACAAAGCAAAACCATCAGCTGGCGCAGAGATCACTCTGTTTCAGGCGACCTTGCGGCGCCTGAAAGGTCTTCCTGATCTCGCAGCTCCGGTGATTATCTGTCATGAAGAACACCGCTTTCTGGTGGCTGAGCAGTTGCGTCAGCTTGGTGTATCCGACGCAATCATCATTCTTGAGCCGATGGGTCGCAACACAGCGCCGGCGTTGACGCTGGCTGCCGGGCTCATCAGTCATCTGGCGTCCGTTAGCACTCGTGCTGCAGATGAACCCTTGCTGATGCTGGTGCTGCCTGCAGATCATGTGATCAGAGACGTGGACGCATTTCATACCTGCATCAATGAGGCAACCCGACATGCCAGCACGGGCGCCATGGTGACCTTCGGAATTCGTCCCTCGTATGCAGAGACCGGTTATGGCTACATACAGCGCGGTGCACCTGTCAATGCGGATTCGCAGGCGGCATTCAGGGTGCAGCGGTTTGTTGAGAAGCCTGAGTTAGCTGTCGCTCAGCAGTATCTGCATCAAGGTGACTATGAGTGGAACAGTGGCATGTTTCTGCTTGAGCGCGGCAGTTGGTTGAGAGAGCTTCGCCAGCATACGCCTGAAGTTGCTGAACAATGCATCAGGGCCTGTGCCAGCGCCCGGAAAGACGGCGACTTCATACGCATCGATGCAGCAACGTTTTCTGCGTGTCCGGCCATCTCGATCGACTATGCGGTGATGGAGAAGACCGCCAATGCGGTGGTGGTGCCTATGGCCGCTGCGTGGAATGATCTGGGCGCGTGGAATTCGTTATGGGATATCAGCACTGAAAAAGATGCTGACAATAATGTGTTGCGCGGTGATACGCATGTCATAAATGTCAGCGACAGTTATGTCCGCGCTGATTCCCGTCTGGTGGTCGCAGTTGGCATGCACAATGCAGTTATTGTTGAAACTGCCGACGCGGTATTGGTGGCGGATAAAGATCAGGTGCAGGATGTCAAAAAAATCGTGCAGTGGCTGGAAGAACTGGGCAGGCCTGAAGCGGCGTTACATACGCTTGTTTACCGACCATGGGGGTCATACCAGTCCCTGGCGACGGGCCCCGGATTTCAGGTCAAGCGCATCCGTGTGCGCCCGGGTGCGTCTCTGTCGCTGCAAATGCACCATAAAAGAGCGGAGCATTGGGTGGTGATTCAAGGAGTGGCAACAGTGACCTGTGATGAGAAGGTGTTTGATCTGCACGCTAATCAATCAACCTTTATTCCGCTAGGCAGTCGTCACCGCCTGCAGAACAACACGAATGAGTGGGTTGAGTTGGTTGAAGTACAGACAGGAACCTATCTCGGTGAAGATGATATTGTGCGGTTTGATGATGTCTATGGACGTGTCCCAACACCTGTCTGAATAAACAAAAGAATGGAGTTTCAAATGCAAGCAGGAGTAAGTGCGAGATGATCAGAAAGTGTCTTTTCCCCGCAGCCGGATACGGCACAAGGTTTCTTCCAGCCACCAAGTCCATGCCCAAAGAAATGTTGCCTCTGGTCAACAAACCTTTGATTCAGTATGGCGTTGAAGAGGCGCTGGCGGCGGGTATCAGCGGAATGGCGATTGTGACGGGACGCGGCAAGCGCGCAATTGAGGATCATTTTGATATCAGTTATGAGCTTGAACATCAGATAGCCGGAACCTCCAAGGAGGCCGCGCTGAAAGATATCCGGCATCTCATTAATACGTGCACGTTTTCTTACACCCGTCAGGTGGAGATGAAAGGCCTTGGGCACGCTATCCTCACGGGTGAAACGCTGATAGGTAATGAGCCATTTGGCGTGTTGCTCGCAGATGACTATTGCGTCACCGATGCCGGGGAAGATCCGGTGCTCTTGCAGATGGTCAAGTTGTACCAGAAGTATCGTTGCAGCATTGTGGCGATCGAAGAGGTGCCACGCGATGAGACCTCCAAATACGGTGTGATTGGCGGAGTTGAAGAGGCTCCCGGGGTCTACCGTGTGCGGCAGATGGTTGAAAAGCCTGATCCAGCCGATGCGCCATCCAATCTGGCGATTATTGGTCGATACATTCTGACACCTGACATTTTTGACATTCTGCGTGTGACACCGCCAGGGCGAAACGGCGAACTGCAAATCACAGATGCATTGATGACGCAGGCAACCTATGGCCGTGTGCTCGGATACAAATTCAAAGGCCGGCGTTTTGACTGTGGATCCGTTGAAGGGTTTATAGACGCAACCAATTACGCATTTCAGCACATTTACAAACGCAAGTGAGCCAACGCCATGATCATGCCTATCACCTGTTTCAAGGCCTACGACATCCGCGGCCGGGTTCCTGATCAGCTCAATGAGGAGATTGCCTACCGCATCGGGCGAGCCACCGCGATGTATCTGAAACCACAAACGATGGTAGTGGGGCACGATATCCGGCTCAGTAGTCCGTCTCTTTGTGATGCGCTCAGCCAGGGCTTGATGGATGGCGGTGCTGATGTCATTGATATTGGTTTGTGTGGCACCGAGGAGGTTTACTTTGCCACCTCGCACCTGAAAGCCGACGGCGGTATTGTGGTGACCGCCAGTCACAACCCGCAGGACTACAATGGTATGAAGCTGGTGCGAGAGCGGTCACGTCCCATCAGCGGTGATACCGGACTCAATGATATCCGTGGCCTGGCTGAGTCAGGGGAGTTCCCGGTCAGCGAACGGCAGGGAACTTTGCGCCATCAGGAAACGCGAGCGGCCTATATTCAGCACTTGCTGACCTATATCGATATCAGTGTGCTGAAACCCCTCAAGCTGGTCATCAATGCCGGTAATGGCGGCGCTGGAATGGTTGCTGATGCGCTTGCAGGCTATTTGCCCTTTGAATTTATCAGGGTACATCATGAGGCTGACGGTCATTTCCCTAACGGTGTGCCTAATCCTTTGCTCGAGGAAAATCGTGCCCCCAGCATTGAGGCTATCAAAGCCCATCACGCTGATATCGGGATTGCGTGGGATGGTGATTTTGATCGTTGTTTCTTTTTTGATGAGACAGGCTATTTCATCGAAGGTTATTACATTGTTGGATTGCTGGCGCAGAGTTTCCTGGAGCGTAATCCAGGTGCTGCCATCATTCATGATCCGCGTCTGACATGGAACACGCTGGCAGTTTGTGAAGAGTTTGGCGGGCGCGCAATACAGTGCAAAACCGGGCATGCCTTTATCAAGGAGCGCATGCGCCTCGAGGATGCTGTGTACGGTGGCGAAATGAGTGCCCACCATTATTTCAGGGATTTTGCCTACTGTGACAGCGGTATGATTCCGTGGTTGCTGGTAGCGGAAATGATATGCAAGACAGGC
>CANHAR010000052.1 GCA_947458495.1 Gammaproteobacteria bacterium
CTGTTTGCTGCCCACGCCTATATATTGACACCCATGACCTACGACCTCGGCACTGTTCAGCGCCTTGTAGAGGAACTGGAAATTGGCATGATCGACGAGTCGGCGACCGCCATTGGCGACTCCATCGGCATCAGTGTCAAACACTTGCGGCAACAGCCGGAAAACCGCCGCATCATGATTCTGCTCACCGACGGCATCAATAACGCGGGTGAACTGACACCCGTCCAGGCAGCCCAGCTTGCGCGGACAGAAGGCATCACCATGCACGTTGTGGGTATTGCGTCGGATCAGTTTGCCCAGCGCTCGATGTTCGGCAACCGCCCGGGAGCACTGATATCTGAAATTGATGACGCGACCATGGCACAGATTGCCGAGATGACCGGAGGTCGCTACTTCCGTGCGCGGACACTGGAAGACATGGTAGCGATCTATGACGAACTTGATCAGATGGAGCCGATTGAACAAGACGAGCAAACTTATCGGCCGATTACGCTGTTGTTCCATTGGCCGCTTGGCGCTGCTCTGCTGTTGAGTTTTCTGCTGGCAATGCTGGCATTACCCGCGGCAGCCCGCGTCTCGGCCGTCAACCGGAACGCTGCAAACGCTGCAAAACCTGCAACATCTGCAACATCTGCGGCCGGAGAAATTGTATGAATGACTCCCTGACGCTGACTCAGGCGCTCACTGACTTCCATTTTCTGCGCCCGCTGTGGTTGCTGGCGCTGCTGCCGGCCCTGTTTTTTGTGCGCAGACTCTGGCAACTGGATGCGCAAGGCACGGCATGGCACAAGGTTATCGACCAGACTCTGCTGCCTTACCTGTTGAATTCAACAAAAAACTCATCCCAGCGTCTGCCGCTTTACCTGTTAATGGTGGTCTGGACTCTCTCGGTGCTGGCATTGGCAGGTCCGACCTGGTCAAAACAGACACAACCGGTACAACAACGTCAGGATGCATTGGTGATTGTGCTGGATCTGACGCTGGGCATGTTCGCCAATGATTTTGAACCCAATCGTATTACCATCGCCCGGCGCAAGATCATGGATATTCTTGACGCGCGCACCGAAGGCCAAACGGCGCTGATCGTTTATGGTGGCGAAGCGCATATGGTGACACCGCTGACCGATGACTCGATCAGCATCCGCGCCATGGTGCCGGCGCTGAACCCCAATATTATGCCGGTGATCGGCAATAACCCGGGGCATGCGGTTGAGATGGCAAGAGCTTTGATGGATGAGGCCGCCGCAGTCAACGGACGGATTCTGTTGATCACCGCCGGCATTCCGGAGGAGCAGAATAATGAGATCTGGGACACCCTGAACGATGGCAGGTACCCCCTCAACATCATCGGCATCGGCAGCGCACAAGGCGCACCTATTCCGGCAGCCAATGGTGACTTTCTGCGAGACAGCAATGGCGAGATGGTTGTCAGCACTCTGAACCGCGCAAATCTGGTGACACTCAGCGAGCAGGTCGGTGGTCAGTACCGCGACATTTCTATCGACAGCAGTGATATCGAAGCTATTCTCGCCGATAGTCTGCTGGCTGACGCAGATAACTATCTGGAAGCCGATGAAGAAGTAGAACTTTGGTACGACGCCGGCCCGTGGTTGCTGATCCTGCTGGTGCCGCTGTGTGCTTTGTGTTTCCGGCGTGGCTGGATTTTACAACTGGCGATTATCAGTGGTGCCTTGTTACTGGCCGCCCCGCCGCAGCCGGCCTGGGCACAGCAAACCAACACGCCCATACCGCTCTCTGATGACGGCATGACGGATGAGATGATGATGAACCAGGTGCCGGTCAGCGGGCTGCCTGGTATCGCCATTGTCCAGGAACCGCAAACCGGTTTTGACATCCGCAGTCTGTGGCTGAACCGTGACCAGCGTGGTGTAAGAGCCATGCAGAACGATGACCCGGTGACCGCCTCCACCCTGTTTGAAAATACGGCGTGGCGCGGGGCAGCCAACTACCGATCAGGCAACTATGCTGGCGCTATCGCCGAGTTCAGTCTGGGAGAAGACCTCGACTCGCACTTTAATCTGGGCAACGCATTGGCCTTCGCGGAACGCTTTGAAGAGTCTATTGCCGCATATCAGTCCGTTCTTGATATGCAGCCTGATCATGCAGATGCACTGAAAAACAAAGAAATTGTTGAACGCTTGCTGGAAGAACAACAGCAGCAGGAAGAAGAAGAGCAGCAACAGGAACAGCAGGAGCAGGAGGAACAGCAGCAACAGCAGGCTGAGGATGAAGAAGGCGAACAACAGGAACAGGCGCCTGAACAGGAAGAGCAACAGGAACAGCAAGAACAGCAGGAATCCGAGGAACAGGAGCCGACTGAGCAGCAGGAAGAGTCTGAGAATGACAATGCCAACAGCCAGCAACGCGCGAATACTGAGGTAGAAGAAGATCAGGAATCACTTGAGCAGTTCCTGCGGCGGATCGAAGATGACCCGGGTGAACTGCTACAACGCAAATTCCAGTTTGAATCACGCAGGCGCATGATTGAACGACGTGCCGCCAGTCAGGTACCACGTTAACGGGAACTTATGAAACAGCTCATCAGCATAATCTCAGTATGTTTGCTCGGTCTAATCTGCTCGGGAGCGCTGGCACAACAGCCGGCGCTGGAAACCAACCTTGATCGCACCGAGCTAGAGCGAGGGGAAACCGTCACCCTGCGCATCCGCGTACATGGTCAGCAAGGGGGCGTGCAGATAGATCTCGAGCCGCTGCGCAGCCAGTTTGAAGTTGTATCAACACGTTCGGCAAGTCACCTGCGTTCGGTCAACAACCGCATCGAATCCTGGACAGATTACCTGCTGGTGCTGTTTCCAAGAGAGCTGGGCGAGCAGCAGATCCCGGCGCTGGTTGTCGGCAATCAGACAACAGAGTCATTCACCATTACCGTCACTGAACCCACTGCGACCGGACTGGCGGCTGGCAATGATGTGTTCCTTGAAGCCATTCTTTCCGGTGACTCGGTGTTTGTGCAGGAGCAATTGTTGTTCACCGTGCGCCTGCATTACACAATAGCCGGTATCCGTAACCCGGTATTCACCGAAATAAATCCCGAAAATGCTGTGGTGCAGATGCTCGGCGCACCGCACCAATACGAACAGCTGGTTGATGGTGTCCGATACGGCATTTATGAAAAGAACTACGTTATCTTCCCACAACGCAGTGGCGAACTGGAGATTCCCGATATTGTGTTCCGTGGCGAACTGACCGATGGATCCAGTAACTTTGTGTTCCGCAACCCCAATATGCGTCCGGTCACTGCCTTTGCCGAAGGTTATACCGTTGAAGTAAAAGAGCGCCCTGCAGAGTTTCCGGAAAGCAGCACCTGGTTGCCTGCCACAGACATTCAGATCAGCGAGACCTGGGATCGCGACATCACCCGGCTGAATCCGGGCGACTCAGCAGAGCGCACCATCACCGTTGTCGCCAATGGTCTTGATGGCGCAGCGTTACCGCCGCTTGGCCGTCCTGACATTGAAAAAATGAATGTCTATCCTGAGCAACCGGTGATAGAACGTATGGTGGTTGATGGCAATATCGTTGGTACCCGCATTGAAAAGTATGTGCTGGTTGCCACTGAAGAAGGCTCCGTTGTAATACCAGAGGTCAATCTGCCATGGTGGGATGTTCGCAACAACGAACTGCGTAGTTCCGTTATCCCGGCCTCATTGATACAGGTGACACCCGCAGGTGGCACTTTCCCGGGTGACGCAGCGTTGGAAGGCGCAACTGCCGATGGCAGCGCACCGAATGACCTGATGCAAAGTGCTCTGACTAATGAACTGATCAGTAGCCGAAGTACGCCCGCGTGGATATTGAATCTGATGGCGCTGACTATTGTGCTGATACTGGCCGGCATGTGGTGGCTGTGGCGCCGACGTCAAAGCAGTCTGCTGCATGCAACCGCTCCTGTTATTGTCCGCACGGCAGCTTACGAGCGGGACATTGCAGAAGGTCATGAGAAACTGGCGTTTGCTGAACTGGAAACCAGTCTTGCCAAAGATTCCTCGCAATTGGTGCGGGTACGCATGATTGCCTGGGGACGGCAGTACTTCAGTGATCCGGGCCTGCATAATCTCGACGATCTGGCATCACATATGGACGATTCCGAGGTGATGAATCTGTCGCGTCAACTGCAAGCCTCCTTGTATGCACCAAGCACTGGCGACAGCAACTCAAGCTTCTCACAACAGGATCGCCAGCGTTTGCTGGTCCTGTTAAGAGCCCAGCGTACCAGTGCGGTGAAGCAGGACAAAACCAACCGACAGAAGAAATTGTTTGAACTGCCACCGTTGTACCGTCAATAAGTGCACCGTCAATAAGCGCACCGGCAGTAAGCGCTGGCGGGACGTCATTACCGGGCACAGAACGTGAGCAAAACATCCAGTCGAGTTTACAGTACGGATAAAGGCCGGCTTTGCACGGGATGCGGTGAGGCAGTAGGCGATTGCCGTTGCGCAGCGCTGAGTGCCGGCGCACCACAAGGCAATGGCAAAGTGCGTGTCAGCCTTGATACCAAGGGCCGTAATGGCAAGGCTGTGACCATGGTTTCGGGTCTGCCCGTACCGCTGGCAGAACTTGAGGCACTTGCAAAGACTTTAAAGTCGCGTTGCAGCAGTGGTGGCGCAGTTAAGGACGGTATCATCGAGATTCAGGGTGACCACCGGCCAGCAGTGCTGGCATTTCTGCTGACCAAAGGTTTTTCTGCAAAACAGTCTGGCGGTTGATGCCGGCCTTTTGCCGTCCTTTTGTCGTCCTTTAATCCGGGCGCATCATGTACCTGCAGCGCGATATCCCGGGCCATCAGAAGTCCAACTGTACCTGCAAAGATATCAGGAGCGTGCGGGGTCATCCGGCGGTTCTGGTTTCTTGCGCGGTGACACACTTTTAGCTTTATCGTTACGCGCTTTTTCCAATGCCTGCAAATACTCCGCATCAACATCGCCGGTGATGTACTTGCCATCAAAGACGGAGCATTCAAAGTGTTTGATATCGGGATTACCTTCCCGCGATGCGGCAATCAGATCCGGCAGATCCTGGAAGATGAGCCAATCTGCGCCGATTAATTCCTGTACCTGTTCATTTGTACGATTATGGGCAATCAGTTCGCTGGCAGCTGGCATATCAATGCCATAGACATTCGGATAACACACCGGCGGTGATGCGGACGCAAAGTACACCTTGCGAGCGCCAGCTTCTCGGGCCATCTGAATTATCTGTTTGCAGGTAGTGCCCCGCACGATGGAGTCATCAACCAGCAAGACATTTTTGCCTCTGAACTCCAGTTCTATGGCATTGAGCTTCTGGCGAACGGATTTTCGCCGCTCACTTTGCCCGGGCATGATAAAAGTACGACCGATATAGCGATTTTTGACAAACCCTTCGCGGTACTTGACCCCCAGAAGGTTAGCCAGCTCCAGCGCGGATGTGCGGCTGGTATCAGGGATTGGAATCACGACATCGATATCATGATCAGGGCGCAATCGTTTGACTTTTTCTGCCAGTTTTTCTCCCATGCGCAGCCGGGCTTTGTACACGGAAATACCATCCATCAGGGAATCCGGTCGCGCGAAGTAAACATGCTCAAAGATACACGGGGTGTACTCCGCTGGTTCGGCGCACATTTTGGTATGTAACTGACCACCCACATCGATGTAGACCGCTTCACCGGGCGCCACATCCCGTTCCAGCGAAAAACCCTGTGAGTCCAACGCGACGCTTTCTGAAGCCAGCATGTATTCCGCGCGGCCTTTGTGCACGCGTCGACCAAAGACCAGAGGGCGTATGCCATTTTTATCTCTGAAACCAACAATGCCGTAACCACTGATCAACACCAGCGCTGCATAGCCGCCACGGCATCGACGGTGAACGCCCTCAACTGCGGCAAACACGTCTTCCGGGCTTGGCGCCATAGTGCCAACCTGCTGCAACTCATGCGCAAAAATATTCAACAGCACTTCAGAATCTGAATCCGTATTGATATGACGCAGATCCTCGGAATACAACTCTTCAGCCAGCTGGGCGGAATTGGTCAGGTTACCGTTGTGCGCGAGACACAATCCGTAAGGCGAGTTGACGTAAAAAGGCTGAGCCAGTGCGGGACTTGAACTACCCGCCGTCGGGTAGCGAACATGACCAATACCCATTTTTCCTGTCAGCCGGCGCATATGACGTGTTCTGAAAACATCCTTTACCAGACCGTTATCCTTACGAAGATTAAGGATGCCGTTGTCACAGGTGGCAATTCCCGCAGCATCCTGTCCTCTGTGCTGTAAGACAGTCAGAGTGTCATACAAAGAAACCGCTACTTCGGATCGGGCAACAATGCCAACTAAACCACACATGCAACATTACTCCGTAGACTTGCTAACAATCAAACCTCGGCGCTGGTAGCGCCAGGTGTAAAACCTGTCTGTTCAATCACTAATTCAACATAGGGAATAGTGCGGGACTCTACCCACCAACTCTCGGTTGCAAAGCGCTCGCGGGCAAAAAAAATCACCACAGCCACAATGATCACACCACGGGCGAATCCGAACATTGTGCCTAACAGACAATCAGTGACCTGCATGCCCGCCATGGAAATCACACGGGTAAAAAATTTGATGGTCAACGATCCTATAAACAGAGTTCCGAAACCCAGCAAAGCAAAGGCCAATATGGTTTGACCAGTCTGGCTTTCAGTGATGCCGCCCAGATAAGGCACCAGCAGCGGACTGTACTGCCGGGCGATCAAAATGGCCGCGATCCAGGCCAGAACAGCCAGTACTTCGCGGACAAACCCGCGCAAGAGTCCGAATATGCTGGAAAATCCAACAACGACCAGTATCACGATGTCAGGGACATTCATAAGGGATCAATCTCATATCGGACGATCATACCGTTCAGTTGAAAATCCTGCCGCAGCCTTTCCAGCAAGGTTTGCGCAGCAGGACGATTAACCAGAGGACCTACAAAAACTGCCGTCAAAATACCTTGGCTTGAATCGACGCGCCGGGTGTAAGCACGATGACCCGCTGCCTGCAAACGTGTCACCAGAGCACTGGCATTATCAGCGCTGGAGAATGAACCCAGCCGAACGCTCCAGCCTTCAGGTAAGCCCTGCGCATCCAGAGAAGCAGGAGGCGTAGAAGTTGCGGCCGCAGCGGCCGTGCTGGCGGCAACGGCTGCCGCTCCAACAGGCTGGTTGACCGCAACGGACTCAGCATCCGCCCCGGCAGGTGCTACGGATTCCACGGTGGCCGTTGAACGCTGGTCAACAGCCGCTTCAATCGTCTGGGCATTATCACTGGCCTGATCAGTTTCACCAGGCTCGACTGCAGCGACTGAGTCAGCGGTTTGCAATGGTGGTGCTGTCGCAACTTGCGGAGCTGTTTGCACTGTCTGCACGGTTTGTCCTGTGGGAGTATTGTCTGCAATCACCGTTACCGGGGACTCAGGTCGAATCCTGATCGCGTCAGAATCGGCAGTGATAACAGGGCGTTGAGGATCGGTTTGGGTGGGGGCAGGTTGCTGTGGACGGGCAGGAATATTGACTTGCACTGCTGGCTGATAACTGCCCTCGCCATCAAAGATTACCGGCAGCAGTATCAGTGCGGTGATTGCCAGCACCAGTGAGCCGGTGATTCGTTGACGGGTAGTCTGATTCAAAGTGGACCCTACCTCTTTGTTTGATTAACAGCCTGACAGTGCGGCCATTACCTCGGATACAGTGATAAAAGAGCCACAAACCACAATGATATCGTGTTCGGACGACTGTTCGTGCGCACAATCAAAGGCTTGCACTACGCTGTTGAAAACCTGAATATCAATCTCTGTGCCGGTACTTGCCGCCAGTTGTTGCCACTTGTCCGCAAGCGACGCAGACGGCAGACACCGTGCTAAATCGAAGTCGGCAATATACCAGAAGTCGACCTGCTTTTCTAAGCCGAGATAGAAGCCCTGATGATCTTTATCGGCCATCATCGCCACCACCATGCGGATATTACAGGCTGGTACGCGACCCTCTGCAGCACGGACAGCACGTTCTTGCTGCAAACGCTCACCCAGAGCACGGGCAGACTGAGGATTATGAGCAACATCCACCATGACCTTGTGTCGACTGCCGGGGATTGCCATCCATTGCTGCCGCCCTGCCAGTTGCAACGACAGTAACGTCTCGTTGAGTCTTTTCTGCCAGCCCTGCGGATCGCTGACTGCCTTGGCCAGCAATCCACTGAGCGCAGCAGCCTGCAGAGCGCTGGCAACATTGGTCAATGCCAGTCTTGGTATGTTGAGCTTGCTGAGTGTTAACGCCACCCGCGTGCCTTCTGCAAGACAAACGCCTTGCCAGTGCCAATAGCTGCCGGTCAGGGTAGTGTCATCTGTCGCCCAGCGATACTGGCCACCTGGCATATACACAGGACAGTTCAACACAGCAGCGGCGTCCAGCAGACTTTGCGGCGGCTGTGATTCACCGCAGACAACCGGGACACCTGCACGAAAAACCCCTGCCTTTTCGCGGGCAATTGCCTCACGGGTATCACCCAGCCACTCCTGATGATCAAGATCAATGCCGGATACCACAACAATATCAGCATCGATAATATTGACAGCATCCAATCGTCCACCCATCCCTACCTCCAGCACGGCAACGTCCAGCGCTGACTGCTGAAAAATCAACAGTGCGGCCAGTGTGCCGAACTCAAAATAACTCAGGGAAATTTCCTGGCGAGCAACTTCAATCTTTTCGAAGGCAGCTATCAGCGCCTGATCAGAAACCGGGATTCCCTGCAGGCAGACACGTTCGTTGTAATGCATCAGATGAGGAGAGGTGTAACTGCCAACACGAAGACCTTCAGCCCTGAAAATGGCATCCAGTGTTGCCACATTGCTGCCCTTGCCATTGGTTCCGGCCACGGTGATAACGACCGGGGCTGGTTTGTTTATCAGCAAGCGGTCCGCGACGGTCTTGACGCGTCCAAGACCAAGATCAATCTCTTGAGGGTGTAACTGCTGAATTCTGGCAAGCCATTGAGCCAGTGAGGGTGTTGAATTTTGATTCTCCGGCGTCAAAATGTTGTGCACCTGTCAGGCTGTTGGCGGCAGTTGCATCAATTTGCGAACCAGCCCGGTGACGGTATCGCGCATCTGCTTGCGATGCACAATCATGTCAATTGCGCCATGCTCCAGCAAAAACTCGCTGCGCTGGAATCCTTCCGGCAATTTTACCCGCACCGTTTGTCGGATAACATCCGGGCCGGTAAACCCAACCAAGGCACGCGGTTCGGCGATATTAATATCCCCCAACATGGCCAGACTGGCAGATACTCCGCCATACACAGGATCTACCATCACCGAGATATAAGGCAGGCCGTGACCGCGCAGTTTTTCCAGAGCAGCGGCTGTTTTGGCCATCTGCATTAATGAAATCAGAGCCTCTTGCATACGCGCGCCGCCACTGGTGGAAAAACACACAAATGCCAGTTTCTGCGTAATACAGGTATTGATGGCCTGTACAAATTTCTCGCCGACCACCGCGCCCATGGATCCACCGATGAACCCGAATTCAAACGCAGCAACGACCATTTCTACATTGTCGATGCGCCCCTGAACAACCACCAGAGCATCTTTTTCGCCGGTGCTTTTCTGCGCGGCCGTGATGCGATCTTTATATTTTTTAAGATCCTTGAACTTGAGAATGTCGACTGGCTCGATATCTGCGAATAACTCTCGCTGGCCATTGCTGTCCAGAAACAACTCCAGACGCCGTCGTGCCGTGATACGCATGTGATGATCACACTTGGGGCAAACTTCCAGATTACGTTCAAGATCAGGCCGGTAGAGCACGGCCTCACAACGAGGGCACTTTTTCCACAAACCTTCAGGAACACTGGACTTCTGTTTATTGCCTTCCGCACTGTCACTGTTGTTCCGGATGGAGGGTAGGATTTTGTTAATCCAGCTCATAAATTCGTCCTTTACTTTTGCGCTGTCAAAAAGCGATCTGCATTCGCGCCTAACTATAACACTATTTGGAGGCTGATCCTGCCGGCCTTATCCAGGCACCTGTTCAGGCGTTAAGAGACTGGCGGATGTCTTTGATCAAGGCCGTACTTTCGGCAATCGCAGCAGCATCGCGCTTGCCATTTTCAGTTAGCTCACCAATCTTCTGAACCAATGCGCTGCCAACAATCACCCCGTCACTGATCGCTGCCATGGCGTTGGCACTGTGTGTATCTTTGATACCAAACCCAACCACAATAGGCAGTTGTGTGCGATGTCTCAACGCACTGACGCGATCCCTGATCTCGCCGGTATCAATAATCGCAGCACCGGTCACCCCTTTGAGCGACACATAATAAATATATCCTGAACTATTCTCACAGATGGCGCTCAAACGCGATTCCGTGGTGGTCGGCGCTACCAGAAAAATCATGTCCAGATCCCGAGGCCGCGTCAGCGCCAGCAAGGATTGCGCCTCACTGACCGGCAGATCCACAATCAGAATACCATCAGCGCCCGCATCAGCCGCCTGTGTTACAAAACTCGCATAACCGATGGCTTCCAAGGGATTGAGATAACCCATTAACACGATCGGAGTGTGACTGTCGGTTTTACGAAACGCTGACACAATCACAAATACCGTATGCAAGCTCGTACCTTGACGAAGCGCGCGCTCAGCACCTAACTGGATAATCGCACCATCCGATGATGGATCACTGAATGGCATGCCCAGCTCAAGAACATCTGCACCATCACTGACCAGTTGATGCATCAGCGCAACAGTGGTGTCACCGTCAGGGTCACCCGCCACCAGATAGGGTATCAGCACTTTGCGATTGGCCGCTTTGACGGCATTGATACAGGCAGTTAAACGACTCATGTTTTTCAAATTTCCCTTAATGTTTTCTAATAACGTTGCTGCAGCATCACGCGGGTCTAAACGCTGATGCCATCAATTTTAGCAACGGTATTAATGTCTTTGTCGCCACGTCCGGACAGGTTGACCACAATAAACTGATCCGGCCTCATGGTTGCAGCCAGCTTGCAGGCATAAGCCAATCCATGCGCAGATTCCAGAGCAGGAATAATGCCTTCCATGCGACTCAGCATACGGAAAGCATCCAGCGCTTCGGTATCCGTCACTGACACATAGTTGGCTCGGCCGATGTCTTTTAACCATGCGTGCTCAGGACCTACACCTGGATAATCAAGACCTGCTGATACCGAATGTGTTTCAACAATCTGGCCGTTGGCATCACTCATCACGTAGGTGCGGTTGCCATGCAGCACACCGGGTTTACCCGCTGACAAAGGCGCTGCGTGACGACCGGTTTCAATACCGTCGCCACCCGCTTCCACGCCATAAATCGCGACGTCGCTGTCACGCAGGAAGGGATGGAAAAGCCCGATCGCATTGGAGCCACCTCCCACACACGCCACCAGCGCGTCCGGCAGACGACCGTATTCCAGCAGAGACTGCGCACGCGCCTCTCGGCCGATAATGGCCTGGAAATCGCGCACCAGCATCGGATAAGGATGCGGGCCTGCCACCGTGCCAATGATGTAATAGGTGTTATCGACATTGGTTGCCCAGTCACGTAGCGCTTCGTTCAGCGCATCCTTTAAGGTACGCGAACCTGAGGTCACCGGAATCACATTGGCCCCCATCAGTTTCATGCGATACACGTTGGCAGATTGACGTTGTACATCGTCTGCGCCCATGTACACATTGCACTCCAGCCCGAGTCGCGCAGCAACCGTGGCGCTGGCAACCCCATGCTGACCGGCGCCGGTTTCAGCAATGATCCGCGGTTTGCCCATATACTTGGCGAGCAGCGCCTGACCAATGGTATTGTTAATCTTGTGTGCACCTGTGTGATTCAGGTCTTCGCGCTTGAGAACAATTTTTGCCCCGCCAAACTTTTTGCTCAGACGTTCCGCGTAATACAACGGCGAGGGACGACCGACGTAGTGCTTCATATCATGGTCAAAGGCTTGCCAGAATGATGGCTCTTTTGACAATTTGCGATAGACCTTGTCGAGCTCTTCCACGGCGGCCATCAGGGTTTCACCAACAAACACGCCACCATACTGACCAAAATGACCATGCACATCCGGACCGCTGAACTGGTCCTGCCCTGTGCTGGCGATGGTCTCAGGGACAACTCCAGGGGCTATTGCAGGCGCTGCTGCGGTTACTGCTGTCTCAAGTGCGGACACGGTTTACCTCATCAAAAAATACTGTCAAACGTTGTGGGTCTTTTATACCCGGTTCACTCTCTACCCCGCTGCTGAGATCCAGCGCCCAGGGCCTGACCCGTGCAATAGCGTCTGCTGCATTGGCCGCATCCAGGCCGCCGGCAAGCACTATTGGTAATTCACTCTGCTGAACACAGTGCGCCGCCAGTGACCAGTCAAACTGTTTTCCGGTTCCACCTGCCTGCAGAGGGTCCCAGGCATCCAGCAGGATCGCCGAGGCTGTTGAGTACTGTTCAATCAATGCAAGGACATCGGCCGCAGAGGATAACGCAGGCGCTATACGCAATGCTTTCAGATAAGGAACTGCAAAAGATGCACAAAATTCAGGAGTCTCATCACCATGAAACTGCAAACAGTCAAGGTGTACGACGGCGAGCACCGATTCGACTTGTTTTTGGGAGGGATTCACAAACAAACCCACCAGTGACACAAATGCTGGCGTTACTGCCACTATCTGTCGGGCCTGCTCTATGCTGACTACGCGTTTGCTGCCGGCATAAAACACCAGCCCCAGCGCGTCCGCACCCAGCCTAGCAGCCAATCGGGCGTCCTCTGGCCGGGTAATTCCGCAGATTTTTACACGTGTACGTGATGGCACAACTGAACCAACCTGATCTTTTACAGCACCTAAAGAAGGCAAGGATTTTAGCAGACACCGCGATTTTAAACAGACAAAAAACGTGTTGATTCAGAGAAATCAGAGGTGTCTGTGCGAAGCCATCTTTAGAGTAAGCAACGGGAGACTGCTGCCTTCATTTATGTAAGCAGAAGTAGCCCTCCTTGCACTTTGCCCCGTGCTCTGTTGCACTAAGCGTTACCCAAGCACAACCAAGCCAGGCAGACAAACAAATGCCAACTACAGGGTGAGCAACGACAAGGCAGTGCAGCGCCGAACCAATAAGGCCGCGCTTATCATTTGGGCGGGTGCCCGATCAGCGGGAGCACTGTTCGAATCCGGAGCGGCGCAGCCGCGACGTTGAGTTGCGCACCGCCGGGCACCCGTTCAAATGATGCGGCCGGTCCGGTGCTGCGCTGCCTTGCCGTTGCGACTGCACTCGCGGTAGCAGTTGCGACTGTACTGGCAGTTGCAGTTGCAGCTAAGGTCAGAGAAAACAAGGTCCGTAAGGCAACACCGGCAAGCCAAACCGTGACGGATACTCCACCCCCACCAGATACAACCCATCCGGCCGCGCCGTCACACCCGCAAGACTTCTGTCCCGCGCCGTCAGCACCTCAGCAATCCACGTCACAGGCTTCCGCCCGGCAGCAACTTGCATCAGACTACCCACAATATTGCGCACCATATGCTGCAAAAAGGCATTCGCCTCAATCTCCAGCACAATAAACCGCCCCTGCCGCCGCACCTCAACAAACTTTACCTCACGCATCGGCGTGTTGGATTGACACCCCGCAGCACGAAAAGCACTGAAATCGTGCTCACCGACAAGGAACCGGGCAGCCTCATGCATCAGATTGACATCCAAATCTTCCGGCACATGTGTCAGCTGACCGATCAAACAGGCAGGTTTAACCTTGCCACAATAGATGACGTAACGATAACGGCGACTCAATGCAGAATGTCTGGCATGAAAGTCATCAGCTACCTGTCTAGCCCACTGCACACGGATGTCTGCCGGTAACCGAGTATTGGTGCCCATGACCCAGGCTTTTTCGTCACGGTTGCTGGGGCTGTCAAAGTGCACAACCTGCCCACTGCCATGCACCCCGGCATCGGTACGACCGGCACAGTTAATGGTAACTGGAGAGTTGGCTATAAAGGAAAGTGCTTCTTCCAGAGTGCCTTGAATGGTCGGCAGTGATGGCAATATCTGCCGCTGGAAGCCAGAAAAAGAAGCGCCATTGTATTCAATACCCAGCGCGTATCGGGTGGTCACTTTCAAAGCCGTCCCAGCAAGTCCCTGGCTTCTTTGCGCTGAACTTCAGTACCTTCTTTGAACACTTCGTCAAGGATTTCGCGGGCACCATCAGCATCACCCATATCGATGTAGGCACGCGCCAGGTCAAGTTTGGTTGCGGCTTCGTCTGCATCGGTTATGAAGTTGAAGTCTTCCTCATCTTTGTCGTCAACCTGATCAGAGAAATCTTCTTCTGATGGCAAAAATGCCAGATCATCGAAATCATCGGCTGCTTTTGTAACAACAGTCCCAGCTTCTGTTTGCTCATCCACCTTTTGAGACGCATTGCTGGTATCAGAGGCTATGGCTGCAGCGAGCGGAGCCTGCTCATCGCCGTCTCTGCCGGTCTTGTTAACTGATGCGTCATCGATACGTGCAGGTGAGTCAGATGAGGATTTAGCCACGCCCGAGAACAGTAGTTCGTCTGCTTCATTCCCAAGCGCCATGCCGTCGTCGTTGCCTGCATTAATCTTAGCCTCGGAATCAGCCGCCGCACGATTGCGTCTGATCAGCACCAGAACCAGGATCAGAATCAGCGCTGCCACAACTCCCAGCATTGCCCAGGTATTACTGGTAATCATTTGAATGAATCGTTGCAAAGGACCCGCATCCGGGGCCATCGTGATCAAAGTGTCCTGAGAACCCGCCGTGGCTGCCTCAACTGCAGCTCTTTCCTCAGCCAGAGTCTGTTGCATTCTTGCCAGCTCAAGATCTCGCAAACGAATCAATTCCTGAGCAGAGGCGATCTGTTGCTGAAGCATGGCAAGGCGGGCATTGAGCTCATTGTTTTCTGAATCCAGTCGTGCCAGATCCTCTTCGCGAAGTGCAACACGATCCTCGAGATAAGACATCCGTTGTGCATTCTGAGAATTTTGATTGCCCGCTGCTTCTGCATTGGGCTGTTGGTCGGCGGCCTGTTCATCGACAGTGACCACGCGAAGTTCACCTTGGGCACCCGCCCCGGCCGGCGCAGGTGATGGCGCTGATGTTGCCAGTTGCGCATCGACGTTAGCAGCACCGCTTGCCAACAGTTGGTTTTGTCGGGTGACTTCGGTGACTGCTTCTGCGGCGGAAAGTCGTCTTATCTCGCTCAATTCAGGCACCTGCAGAATTTCGCCTCGACGAACGCGATTGATATTGCCGCCGATAAATGCATCCGGATTAAGACTCTGCAAGGCCAGCATGGTCTGCTGAACAGTCACTGACGCATCGGGCCTGACCCTCAATGCCAATTCCCACCGCGTATCGCCTGCATCGACCGAAATGGTACTGGCATTTGAAAAGACGGCCGGCGGGGATTCTGTTGATATAGTTGAGGGAGC
>CANHAR010000053.1 GCA_947458495.1 Gammaproteobacteria bacterium
ATTATGGTTGAACTCTCCGGTAACATTCCTTTTCTTTGGCGTCTCAGCCCCGAATCCAGCGAAGGCTTTTGCATGGTGTCGATGGTTGTACCCTTTGAGTCCGAAGATGAGGAAGAGGAGTCCCGCGATCTGACCATCGAAACCAGCGTAGTGAGCTTTTCCTCGGACAGCAGTCGTTCCGAGCGCGAAGAAATGCTGGAATGGAATCAGGACGACATGAGCCTGTTTCTGAAACTGGTCACTTTTCACCAACAGGGTGCTGACGCGCCTACACTCGATTCTGTCCGCGTTGATCTGACTGATCCCGAAATCATCGATATTATTCATGTAGTGGCGGCTGCTGGATTCGGAACAGCCTACGCCTCTGAGGGTATCGTCGAGGATTCGGTAGGGCGCTATCCGCCTCATGCATGTGATCTGGGCAGCTTTGCCGCACTGAATACCGTGGATGGTTTCAAGCGCTGTGTTGTAGTCGATATGGACAGTGAGGATGTTGTAGTCGTGTTGCAGGATGATATCGATGTGGTGTCAATCGGCGAATACGACAAACTAGATCGCCACGATTTGCTCATGGTGAAACAGACTGATCTGCTGCATCCGGATTTCGCAGTTGTGCTGGTTCGCCCTCCGCACGCCACATTACACTGATCACACTTGCTGGAAGTCGCTCTTGTTTTGACCCGCGTTTTGCTGTTAAGTAGGGATAAGATCTTCTCACCTGAAACAACAACAAAACAGGGGGCGGCTTGTGTTCATCAGGCAAGTATCAATAAAGTCAATGGCTTGCAATTTAAGTGGCAGACGTTTTCTGGCGATTGCTGCTCTAATGACATGCTTTCTGGCAATTTCCTGTTCTCCCTCCGGACCTGCCGACATCGGCGACAATCAACCCCCGGCTGATCCCGGTGCGCCTGTCCATGGCGGTCATCTGCGTGTTGCCTTGGAGGGTGAGACGAATAACTGGTTGCCTGGTCGGGGTAATCATGTCGCTCCAGCCGCACTGACGGTGGCTATGGCGCTGTTTGATCCTCTGGTCCGCCTTGATCATCAAGGCCGCTTTCAACCTTATCTTGCAGAATCTCTTGTCCCCAACGGCAACTTTGATCAATGGACACTGACGTTAAGGCCGGGCGTGTTGTTTCATGATGGTACGCCGCTGAATGCGGAGGCCATCAAGTGGAATTTTGATAACCTTCACAAACGCCAGGGGTCTGTGACATTTGGTTCCATCCGTGATGTTGAGCGGGTTGAAGTCGTGGATGAACTGAGTGTTGTTTATTTTCTGACTAAAGAGATTGTGCCGTTTCCGGATATGCTGACGCGGGCGGTTGGCTGGCCAGTCTCACCAACCGCTGTGCAACGATATGGCGATGAAGCAGGTTTGTATCCGGTGGGAACCGGGCCTTTTGAACTGGTTAGCTGGCGGCGTGACGATGCGCTGGAGCTCAAACGCAATGAGCGTTACTGGCGAGAAGGTTTGCCCTACCTTGACAGCATTACCTTTCGTCCTTTGCCCGATGAGGATGCGCGGCTGGCAAGCCTGATGTCGGACGATATGGATGTCATTCAGACCTTGCGCCAGCATGTTGTTGCGCGATTAAGGGAGATGTCCGGAATTCATTTGTACGAGCAGATTGGTAACAGCAGTGGTAGCGCCATCTTTAATGTCCAGCGCGCCCCGGTTGACGATGTGCGGATACGACAGGCGCTGGCATGGTCGCTGGATCCGGAGGTGTTGATTGAAGTGCTTGGCGGGCGCGGTATTTCGCCGGTACAGACCCAGTACTTCAATGAAAATAGTGTCTGGTATTCCCCCACGGCTGCAGCAGCCTGGCCGCAACGTGATCAGGCCAAAGCCCGAGAACTGCTGCAGCAATATGTCAATGACCCTCAGCGTTCTGACGGCAAAGCCATTGGTGAAGCTGTCGCCATCGAATTGATGTGCCTTCCGGAGCAAAGCCTTATCGACCTCGCACAAATGTATCAGGCGCTGTGGGCGGCAGTTGGTTTTGAGGTGCGTCTGCGCCAGGTGGAACAGGCGACACAAATTCAAAGTGCCATCAGTGGGGACTATATGGTGACCTGTTGGCGCTCCAGCAATGAGCAGGATCCCTACATTATTTTTACTAATGATTTTGGTCCGGTGGATGTCCAGCCTCTGAATTACACCAACTTTACGCACCCGGTTATTCAGCAGAATCTTGAAATTCTGCAGCTGGCTCCCGAGTTTGAGGCGCGATATGCCGCCGTTGAGCAGATTATGTTGTTGCTGGCGGAGCAGGTACCCAATACTTGGACCGGTTCGACACCGGCAGCAGTGGCGGCCAATCCACGAGTCAGAAACATCAGTGATTGGACCTTTCCGGATGGTCGCCCCGGTGACGGCATGCCGGTTGCGCAGGTGAGCTGGGCTCAGGTCTGGATGCTTGATGATGCTGCGCTTGCCGCCGAGCGTGCCGGCCAGAACACGGACAACTGAACATGATCATGTTGGTGCGAAAGCTGCCATGGTTGATAGGTACTTTGCTGGCGGTTTCGTTTTTTACTTTTATGCTGGTGGGGCTGCTGCCAGGCGATCCTGCTGTGCTGATTCTGGGGGCGGGTGTCTCGCCCGAAGCCATCGTCGCGCTCAGGCTGGAAATGGGCCTTGATCGGCCTCTGCTGATTCGTTACTTAGACTGGCTGGGCAGTGCTTTGACCGGAGATCTCGGCAGATCGCCGATGACCGGTGAGTTAGTGATGGATGCCATTCTGGAGCGCCTGCCAGTCACCGTGCAGCTCGGTCTGATGGCGATTGTGATTGCCTTGGTGATGGCGATACCGTTGGCCATGTTGTCGGCATCGTTTGCCGGATCAAAGCTGGACAGAGTCATCAGCGGCATTGGTTTTGCGCTGATGTCAGTGCCCGGGTTTATGATGGCTATTTTTCTGATCCTGATTTTTGCGGTGACACTGGGCTGGTTTCCTTCGACCGGTTGGATTCCATTTTCGGTCTCTCCACTTGATAACTTACGCAATGCGCTGTTGCCGGCCTTGTCGCTGGCCATGATTGAGCTGGCTTTGTACATGCGTCTGCTGCGCACCGATCTGATTGATACTCTTCAACAGGATTACATTACCCTGGCGCGCGCCAAGGGAATGCCATCCTGGCGCATTCTTACCCGTCATGCCCTGCGACCTTCGTCATTTTCGCTGCTAACGGTAGTAGGCTTGCAGCTGGGCGGTGTGATCAGTGGTGCCATCATTGTTGAGGAGATTTTTGCGTTGCCCGGCGTGGGGCGTCTGTTGTATCAGTCCATCTTGCAGCGTGATCTGCTGATGGTGCAGGGCATTGTGTTGTTTATCGCCACTGCTTACGTGCTGGTGAATTTTGTTGTAGATCTGTGTTACTCCCTGCTGGACCCGAGGGTGCGGTATGCCGGCTAAAAAACACCCAAAAATTGAAAGCAGGGCACAGAACTTTGCGCGGGCGTTGCAGCAGGTGTTTGGTCGCGGCTTCGGGCCGGGTTTCTGGCTGGCAGTGTTCTGGCTGGCGATTGTGGCTTTCTGCGCAATGTTTGCAGATTGGCTTCCGCTGCGTGATCCGCTCGACCCGGTCATTGCTAATCGTCTTGATGGTCCACTTTCAGGAAGCCTGCTGGGGGCGGATGGGCTCGGGCGAGACATTTTTTCACGGCTGGTGCATGGTGCCCGTGTTTCGGTGGTGATTGGTCTGACTGCCGTCACGATAGGCATGATTGTCGGCGGTGCCTTGGGCATTATCGCCGGCTACTTCCGCGGCCATTTTGAGCGGGCGCTGATGGCCGTGCTTGACGTCATTCTGGCGTTTCCATGGCTGGTGCTATTGTTGGCGTTGGTGGCGTTTATCGGACAGAGCCTGTTTGCTATCTCGATTGCGATCGGTTTTCTTTGGATACCGGCTTACGCGCGTGTGGCGCGTGCCAATACCTTATCGGTGGTGCAGCGTGAGTACGTGTTGGCTGCCAAGGCTATGGGCGCCAGTACAACCAGAATTTTGGTCAGGGAAGTGTTGCCCAATGTTATCTTGCCTCTGCTGGCCTATGGGCTTGTTGCCATGGGGTTGGTGATTATTGTCGAGAGCGCGCTTGCTTTTCTGGGTCTGAGTGTCGAGGCGCCGCAGCCAACCTGGGGCGGCATGATCTCCGAAGGCAAACGCCATCTTGCCACGGCTGTCCACGTTGCCCTGATTCCTTCGGTCACGATGTTTTTAACGGTACTGTCACTTAATTTTGTTGGGGATCGGCTGCGTAGCCGTTTTGATGTGAAGGAGTCAAATCTGTGACGCCTCCTGAATTCAAAGAGCAGCCGTTGCTGCTGGATGTCCGCAATCTGACCATCCGCTTGAACAGTGCGGCAGGTCTGGTGCATGCCGTAGAAGATGTCTCATTTGTTTTGCGCGAAGGTCAAACACTGGGCATTGTTGGTGAATCCGGATCCGGCAAAAGTGTGATGGCGCGTTCATTGATGAATTTGTTGCCGCGCCGCTCAGTCGCGCAGCGTCAGGGAAGCGTGGTGTTATCCGGTCGAGAAATCTCCGCACTGAGCGAGCGTGAGCTGCAAAAACTGCGTGGCGCCCAGGTCGCCATGATTTTTCAGGATCCGATGACTGCGCTGAATCCTGTTCTGACCATTTGTGTTCAGGTCTCTGAACCGCTTCAGCAGCACCTCGGTCTGAGTAAACAGGCCGCCCGTCAACGGACAATAGAATTGCTGGACGCCGTGGGTATCCCGGATGCTGCCAACCGTGTTGATCAGTATCCGCATCAGTTGTCAGGAGGAATGCGTCAACGTGTGGTGATCGCCATCGCGTTGGCTTGTGATCCGGCGTTATTGATCGCGGATGAGCCCACCACGGCACTCGACGTCACCGTCCAGAAGCAGATACTCGATCTGCTGTCCCGGCAGCAAACGCAACGCCGTATGGGCATGTTGCTGATCACTCATGATCTGGGAGTGGTGGCCAGCCGAGCTGACATTATTGCGGTCATGTATGCCGGAAGACTGGTGGAACTGGCGCCGGCGACGACGCTGTTCAGTGCCATGAGACATCCGTATACCGAGGCGTTATTTAATTCCATCCCCCGCATTTCTGATCCCGGGCATACCCGTCTGCAGGCGATTCCCGGCCGGCCGCCACAATTGCATAATTCCTCTCCAGGTTGTGCTTTTGCGCCGCGCTGCCAGTATGCGCAGCAGCGATGTCATCGCGAGACTCCGCCTGTTGTGGTGGCAGAGTCGTCGATTGAGACAGCGAAGCCGACAGAGCATTTACATGCGTGTTTTTTTCCAGTGGCCAAGTCAGCTTCAGGGGAGGCGAATTGATGTCAGACAAACCTGTGCAGACTAGCCCCTTGCAGTTGCGTGACCGGGGCGACATTGTGTTGCGAATCGAGCATCTGTCTGTCAATTTCAGAGCAGGAAAGCAGACGGTACAGGCGGTCTCTGACCTCAGTCTTGATGTGGCTCGTGGCGAAACACTGGGTCTGGTAGGGGAATCCGGATGTGGTAAATCGACCGTGGGTCGCGCCATCATGCAACTACCACCGCCCACTGCCGGGAAGGTTTTATTCCAGGGTCAGGATCTTGGCCTGTTATCCGGTGAAGCCTTGCGGCAAACCCGTACTGCCTTACAGATGATCTTCCAGGATCCGATTTCATCTCTGAACCCGCGGCGCAAGGTCAGGGATATTGTGGCAGAAGGTCTGCAGATATGGGGCCGACCCAGCCAGCAGGCCCGCGTGCGCGAAGTGATGGAGGCTGTCGGTCTTGATCCTGATGCGGTTGCCGACCGACGCCCGCATCAGTTCTCCGGCGGACAGTGCCAGCGCATCTGTATTGCCCGCTCCCTGGCGCTGGACCCCGATGTGCTGATTTGTGATGAGCCGGTGTCGGCGCTCGATGTGTCGGTGCAGGCGCAGATATTGAATCTGCTGGAAGACATGAAACAGCGCTACCAGCTCACCATGGTGTTTGTGGCCCATAATCTGGCGGTGGTCAGGAATGTCAGTGATCGTGTGGCGGTGATGTATCTGGGCAAGTTATGCGAAATAGGCGACACCGGGTCTGTGTATGCGCGGCCAGCTCATCCCTACACACGTGCCTTGCTGGCGTCCATACCCGATATGAATCCGCTGTCGCGTCATCAGCAGGACGGCTTGCCCTTGTTGCACGGCGATTTGCCATCACCTGCCAATCCGCCTTCGGGTTGTCGGTTCAGAACCCGTTGCCCGAACGCACAATCACTGTGTGCGGAGAAGGAGCCGCTGATGCAAGCAGTGCGGCAAACTGTGCAAAACGATCCACAATCGAAGGCGACAGTCGAGGTATCAGACCACTTTGTTGCCTGTCACTTTCCTCTGTGACTACATCCTTCAATCAGTTCTGAGGGGCGCTTTGTTGATAATCCCGAATATCAATCAGCCGGTAGTCCGGCACCATGATATGTGCTTCATTATCTTCAGGAATCAGCGTTGAGGGCGCTTTGGCATCGGGGCCGGCGGCAAACATAAACTTGCCGGACATCAGGATGTTCGCACGATCGATAACGCCCCAATCGACGGAGTACCATGCCGAGGCTGGCAGAGCTGGAAGTGGCCATATAAACACACGGTTTGGCGTGGGGTCATACCGGAACTGCACATCTATCAGTTTGTCGTCAGCAGTTTTAACCACCAGTTTCACTAAAGAAACCTGGTCGGTGAAGCGCAATATGAGGGAGTCAGGCAAGGCAGTCAGTACTTCATCATGGTCAGGCAAGTGTTCAACTTCGACCGTGCCGGTGTAGCGGTAAGTGTGTGTTGAATGTTGAGCTGAGGCAGTGACGCTGAAGAGCGCGCTCAAAATTGCTAAAACCACGAAGGCTGCCATTTTTATTGTTTTTTTCGTGCCAGTCATCTGTTCAGAGCGCCTCAATAAATTAGTAGATGGTCAACGTAATTTGTGCCTACCCTTATAACATGGGCGCGTGAACGCTGGCATGTCCGATCAGCAGCTTTTCTGATTCCGCAAACTGTTTTTAAATAATCCGTCAGACATTTGCACAAATCAGCAAGACGATGTGAATCGATTCATGTTTCAATAGGTCGTTTTCCCGACATAACAACAACCAGGAGGTGTCCCGTGAGGATGCTATTTTCTACCCGACTGATCGCCGCCATGGCTCTTGCCCTGCCTTTCAGCGTGTCTGCCCAGACCCCCGCTGAAGGCGTAACTTTCCACAAAGACATTGAACCGATTCTGCAGCGCGCCTGTCAGACCTGCCACCGACCGGCCGGTGTTGCGCCAATGTCGTTGGTAACCTACGACGAAGTAGTTCCGTTTGCAGGCCTGGTTGAATACCGTACCCACCTGCGTGACCGTGCGGGCGCCATGCCGCCATGGTATGCCGAGAAAGACGTTGGTATTCAGGATTACAAACAGGATCCATCACTGAGTGATGAAGAGTTGGCCAAGATTTCCCAGTGGGCCCGGGGCGGCGTGCCACGCGGTAACCCGGAAGACGCACCTGCCCCTCTGGTGTTTCAGGATGGGGGCGTCTGGGCAGCCGGTGAGCCTGACCTGATTATCAGGACGGAAGATATCTTTGTAGAAGGTGGCGCTCCGGATTGGTGGGGAGATATACCTCACGTACCAACCGGCATGACTGAAGACCGCTACGTAAAATCGGTGGAAATCCGTGAAGTAAACGATCGCGATATGAGTGCTGCCGGAGGCACTGTCGGTGGACGTAACATTGTTCACCACATGATCTGGAGTACCCAGGTGTTTAATGAAGACGGCACGTCTGACGGCTTGCAGGTACCTTGGCCGGTACATGAAATTGCCCGTAACCCGGATATTTTTGATGAAGATGGCGGTAGATTGCTGCGCGCTAACTCATACCTCGTCTCTAACTCTGTGCATTTGCACTCCACAGGAGTAGACACCACGGGACACCTTGAAATCGGCTTCCGTTTTCACCCCGTAGGTTATGAGCCAAAATACCGCCCTGCGGTTTTTGGTCTGGGCAATGGCGTTGATATCTCTATCACGGGCAACAAAGATAAACAGGAGTTGCACGCTTATGCGGTGATGACTCAGCCTACAAAAATCGTGACTTTCGAGCCGCACCTGCACGCCCCGGGCGAGCGCATGTGTCTTGAAGCCATCTGGGGTTACACTGTTGAGACACTGTCGTGTGTCGGATACGACCACAACTGGGTTCGCGGATACACCTTTGGCGAGGACTCTGCTCCGCTGCTGCCAACCGGTACAGTGCTGCACATTGTTGGTTACATGAACAATACCGATACTAATCCTAACGTTCCTGATTCGCGAAACTGGCAAGGTTCTGGCAACCGCTCCGTGACTAATATGTTTATCGATCTGGGGATGCGTGTCGCGATGTCAGAAGATCAGTTCCTTCAGGAAATGGCCGATAGACGCCGAAAGCTTGATCTGGGTCCGAATGATCATGTGATTGGCTGTCCGCTGTGTCTGGCACCACTGGTTGCACCTGTGGAACTGACCGACGAAGAGAAGGAATCAATGACCGAAGCCCAGATAAACTATCTGACGCTGACGGATGAAGAAAAACAAAAACTGGGCCGCGCTCCGGTCATGGTCAGCCAGTCTCAGGGAGAGTAAGCAATGTTTGGAAGCTTTAAACAGAGTTGTTCAATTGCAGCTGCAACTGTTCTGAGTATCGCGCTGGTATGGTCGGGGTCAGCAATGGCCCAGACCTACCAACGAGGTCAACACATCGAGCCCGCGTTTGAGGGTTGGGAACAAAACCCGGATGGTACCTACAACTTCTTGTTCGGGTACCACAATGAGAACTGGGACGAGGAGCTGAATATTCCGGTTGGTGAGAATAACTTCTTCTCCCCTGGGGAGGCAGATCGCGCGCAGCCTACACATTTCCTGCCACGCCGTAACCGGTTTACCTTCAAGGTACAGGTGCCGGCTGACTGGGGTGATAAAGAGTTGGCCTGGACGGTACGCTCACCTAATGGCGAAACCCGAGTTGCTTACGCAACACTGGCAAAAGATTACATTGTCGACAGCGTTGTTATCGCCTCGGAAACTGGATCCTTGGGAGCGGGTACCAGTACACCTGAGTCGCGCGCCAACACACCGCCTGTGGTCACCATCATGGGCGACAACGTGCGTAATGCCCGTGTAGGCGAGCCACTGGTTATCAGGACTCAGGTGCAGGATGACGGCTTGCCCAAGCCTCGTGGTGATGCAACCGCCTCGGCTTTTGGTGCGGCTGCTACGGGCGCTGCCGGTGAATTACGTCGCTTCCAGCGTCCACCTGCGCGGATAACGGTTGGTAAAACCAATGGTTTGTTCCTGTCGTGGAATGTGTATCGTGGCGAAGGCAAGGCAGAGTTTTTCCCTCCGCAGTCCAAGCCTTGGGAAGATACCCGTGCAAGCGCCAATTCACCTTGGGGTGCTTACTGGACACCACCGCCCATTCCGGCCGATGGTATCTATGAGACAACGGTGACCTTCGACGAGCCCGGCACTTACGTTTTGTGGGGCCGTGCAGACGATGGTGGGCTGTATCATGATCAGTACATCACGGTTAACGTGAACCCGTGATCCATTAACATAGACCGCAGCGTAGAAACGGCGTTGTGGTAATCATGCGGCAGGATTCAGCTTCCGACCACATGATTTTTGGCCCTGACCTCAGGAAGATCGATTGATCATACTGGAGTCGGGGCCATTTTTATTGGGCGTTTGTTGCAAGCTTGCTTTGCCATCAACGCTCATCTATCTTTAAAATCCAATTCAAAAACAAGAGCTGAACTCATGGCCTGGATGCACTCTGCCAGCAGCTATCTGGCAATATCCCAGTTGCTGTTTCTTGCCTGCCTGTATCTGGTGTATTTTCCGGGTAAGCGTCTGGCGCACCTCATTGCGTTGTTCTGTTTCTGCCTAACCGCCTATATTCTTTCTCGTCAGACCGATATAGGTCTTTCAGGATTTGATACGGCTCTGGGCATGATTGCGGTTATGGCTCCTGCGGTACTGTGGGTTATCGCTCGCTACATGTTTGAAGATAATCCCGATATCCATAAAGGCATCTGGGGTTTGATTATTTCGTATCTGCTGCTGCGTGCGTTAGGTCTATGGTTTTATGACGGCAGCCAGGCGCGCGGCAGTCTGTTTTTCCTGGTGTTTTTTTACATCCCACAGCTGATTATGATGCTGTTGGCTTGTCATGTTGTTTACATGGCCTGCCGTGGCCGTGATTCAGATCTGGTGGAGTTGCGCAGGCAACTGCGCATGCCTTTTGCGATTGGCATGGGCAGTATTGTTGGTCTGATTATTGGTTCGGGCTTTTTCTGGCTGGGAAGCCCGCAATTGGACAGTTTGTACTTCTTTGTGATTTTTCTGCTGATCCTGTTTATCAATCTGGGGATGTTCCAGATTCACAAGGACACAACACAGTTGATTCATATGGCGGGTGAACAGCCTGCGCCCGGGCTGACGACTGTTGCCCATCAATCTCGGTCTGATGTTCAATTGCAAAACGATCAGCCCCTTGGTGCATCTCCGGTGTCGCGGCAAGATCAGTTACTGATCGATCGCGTGCTCAAAGCCATGAAACAGGAGCGTTTGTATGCGGAGCCGGGATTGACGATTGGCGACCTTGCGGTCAGGGTGTCTGTTCAGGAGTACCGGCTGCGTAAACTCATCAACCAGTCCTTGCATTACCGCAATTTTAATCAGTTTCTGAACCAATATCGCATTGAGGAAGCAGCGCGTCGCCTGTTGGATCCGCAGGAGCAGCATATTCCGATTTCAAGTATCGCCCTTGATGTGGGTTACGCGTCTCTGTCCTCGTTTAATAAAGCCTTTAAAGATACTTATCAGGTCACTCCATCGGTTTACCGCTCGGGACAGTCGGAGTAAAATCCGGCTATAACAAGACCGTCCCTCCGGGTGCGTTGCCACAAACGACCCCATCACCCAAAAATTTTAGAAGTTAATCGGCCTCCGGCCGCGACGGACACTATGACTGTAGATACGCCTGCTTTGAAATCCTGGCGCCGCCTGGCGGTGATTACTATCTGTGCTGTGTACTTTTTGATCCTGGTCGGTGCGTCCGTGCGAGCATCAGGCGCTGGCATGGGCTGCCCTGATTGGCCGACTTGTTTTGGTCGACTGATCCCTCCTTTCAGTGAATCTCAACTGCCCGCCAACTATCAGGAAATTTATGCCGACCGCGGATACGCAGAAACGCGTTTTAACCCGGTAAAAACCTGGACTGAATACCTCAATCGCCTGCTAGGTGTCAGCATTGGTTTGCTGATTCTGGCGACGGCATGGAAATCCATCTCGCTTCGCCAATTTGATCGTAAGATCATGATCGCGTCGGTTGCGGCCCTGCTCATGGTGATTTATCAGGGCTGGTTGGGGTCGCGTGTTGTCGCATCAAATCTGCAGCCGGGAATGATCACCGTCCATATGTTGATGGCACTGGCCATTGTCGCAACACTCTTATATGCCCTGGCGAGAGGTCGTCGTGGCGTTGTCGATTCGGGCGCCTTGAGTTCCTTGGACCCCCGCTTTACCAAGCTGCTCTACGCTGTGTTGGTGATGACCGTTGTCCAGGTTACCATGGGGACTCAGGTGCGAGAAATGGTGGACTATCTCAACCACACGGTTGGCGAAGAACGCTCAGCCTGGGTATCGGCTCTGCCATGGTTCTTTTATGTACATCGCACATTTTCAGCAGTCGTTCTGGCTGGCAATGCGTGGCTGGTGTGGATGCTGTGGCGTTCCATCGGGTTGAATCACAGTCTGACAAGACTGGCTCTGGGCGTGTTGGCTGCGGTAGTGTGCGCAATCATCTCTGGCTCAACACTGGGTCATCTGGGTATGCCGGCTTTTGTCCAGCCTACACACCTTCTGAGTGCCTCGTTGATATTTGGATTACAGTTTCTGCTGTGGATGGAGTATCGGTACGCGGCGGCAGGACTGGCCGCCGCGGCCCGTTGATGCAGACAATCAGTTTTTAACGAACTTCAGGGTCATGCGGTCGCTCTCGCCAATGGCAAGATAGCGTGGGCGATCTGCATCGGACACGCCACGCAGGTTCGGTGGCAACATCCAGACGCCGCCCGCATGATCTTTAGGATCGTTCGGGTTGGCGTTGATTTCCGAACTGCCGGCGAAGGTGAATCCATTAGCGGTCATCAGGTCTATGAGTTGCTTTTCATGAATATAGCCATTGCCCGCGACCAGAGGCTGATCTGCCGGCCAGCGGTGGTCTTCGATGCCAACAACGCCACCTGTCTTTAACGCCGCGTGCCAGGCCTTGACCACATTCTCTGCGCCCATGCCCAACCAGTTGTGAGCATTACGGAAATCCAGTATCACGTCCACAGTGCCCGGATCTGCCAGAAGCGATTGGGACTGGGTGAGTTGTTCAGTAATCGTAACGTCGCCATAAATCGCCGGATTGCTTTCCAGCAGGCGTCCATAGGTTGTGTTTGATCCGGTCATCCAGGCTGCCAGCGGGGTGGCGCTACGATCGTAGGTCGCGCCAATCAGTTGACCTTCTTCTTTCAGGTAGGGAGCCAGGATTTCGGTGTACCAGCCGCCGCCTGGCCAGGCCTCAATGACTACATCGTTGGCTTCTACACCAAAAAAGGTCAACGTTTCGTAGGGGCTGCGATACGCATCTCGAGCTTTATTGGCTTCGGAGCGGTGATCGCCATTTATTGCTGCGCGCAGCGCGGTGTTTTCCTGCGCTGCAACCTGGCCAATCGCCAGGACGCCTGCGACTATTGAGATCAGCGAGGTTTTCAGAAAGGGTTTCATGAAAAAAGCTCCAAGAGGGTTAAAAGAGGAGGCTTTAGAATACCCGTTTAAAATGCCGCAGACCAGTGTTCGTCGAGGAGTCGCTGGCATCCGCACAATAACAATCGTTAAACTGTAAATTCCAAAAGCAAACCAGAGAAGTGATCGTAATGAGTAAGCATCAGTCGTCCATGTCTGTGTTAATCAGCGTTGAGCAATTGGCATCCATGTTGAAAGATGACAATCTGTTGATCGTCGACACCCGCTTCAAGCTGGAAGATACCGGGTACGGACAGGCAGCCTACGATAGCGCTCATATTCCCGGGGCGCTGTACATGGATCTGAACAAAGATATGTCAGCTCCGGTGATTCCCGGTGAAACGGGGCGTCATCCACTGCCTGATGTGGGCGAGTTTGAAGCGCGTCTGCGTGAACTTGGTTTGCGTAAGAGCGATCACGTGGTCATTTATGACGATGGTCCGGGTGTGTATGCGGCGCGTTTGTGGTGGATGCTGAACTGGCTGGGGCACCATCAGGTGTCTGTGCTGGATGGTGGCATTAATGCCTGGCGACAAGCAGGTAGAGAGCTGTTGGCAGACATTGGTGTTCGCGCCTGGCCAAGTGACTTTGTGGCGCGACCAGATAACAGTCTGGTGATTGATGCGGCGCAGATACTGCAAGGTGATTCGCATCTGCAATTGCTGGATGCCCGTGCGCTTGAACGTTTCCGCGGCGAAGTGGAACCTATTGATCCTGTTGCCGGCCATATTCCCGGTGCACTGTGCTTGCCATGTCTGGCAAATCTGGGCGCCGACGGTCGCTGGCGCCCGGCGCAGCAGTTGCTGGAGCGTTTCCCTGTGTTATCTGAAGGTCAGCAGCGGGTGTGTTACTGCGGGTCCGGGGTAACAGCGTGCCATAACATCCTGGCGGCGGTGGTCGCCGGATTGCCGATGCCAAAACTGTATCCCGGTTCGTGGAGTGAATGGATAACCCGAGCAGACCGCCCGATCGCGACCGGCCAGTGATGCTTGCCAAGCCGGTTACGCGTCGCCATAGAGACTGTGTTGCAGCTGATTCATGGTGCCTTTGACATACGCCAGAAAGGCTCTCATCACCGGAGTAGGGTGTTTGCCGGCCGGATATACCACGCTCCACGAACGGCGTAGCGGGAAGCCTTCGAGCACCGGAATGGCAAGTTCACCCAGGCGCAACTCAGCATTGATGCTGAGTTTGGGTAGTACAGCCACGCCAAGTCCCGCCAGCACTCCGTGTATGACGGCAGCATTGGAACCCAGCTCCAATCGGGGGGTGAGACGATAGTGGTGGCCGGTGCACCATTGTTCCAGCGCATGGCGGGTGCCCGAGCCGCGTTCACGGATCAGCAGCCCTGCGTCAAGAAAGGTCTGTGTGTCAAGAGAAGTCCTGTTAAGTAATTCATCTCCTGCACGCACTACGGGTACCAACAGATTGTCCAAAAACGGCAGGATATTCAGCGATAGCGCCTCCGGCACCATGCCCATGATCACCAGGTCATCGTGGTTTTCATGCAGGCGCTCCAGCGCTTTGGTTCGGTTGACCACCTGGAGTTGCACCTGAACCTGAGGGTATTGCTCCAGAAAACCTTTCAGAAGATAAGGAACGACATACTGAGCAGTACTGACAGCAGAGAGTCTGAGCTCCCCGCGGGTCTGACCGTGCAGTGTTGCTAATTCCATCTGGAAGCTTTCGAGGTCGGCAAATATCGAACTGACCCGACTGGCCAGCTGTTCCCCCGCAGCAGTGACATAGAGTTTTTTACCGATGTACTCAAACACCGGCTGGCCTATGGCGTGCTCCAGCTGCCGGATCTGGGCGCTGACGGCCGGTTGTGTGAGCCCCAATTCCTCCGCTGCGCGACTGTATCCTTTAAGTTGGTAGACCGCATCGAAGACTTGTAGCTGCCGGAACGACAGACGATTCAGCAGTTGAGAGAGGGTAAAAGCCATTCTACGGTTGTGTTCCTGTCTGTAAGCTTGGTTGAATATCGCAGTCTATAAGGTAAACCTTATGCAGCGCACAAGTAAAAGCTATTTTCGCTTTTGGCTGTGCTGTAATAGTGTTGGACGTATTGATCAGGGAGCTAGCGAGATGCTGAAAAAGATATTGATCGCAAACAGAGGTGAAATTGCCGTGCGCATTGTGCGCGCCTGCGCGGAAATGAATATCCGCTCAGCAGCCATTTACACCGAGCCGGATCGTCTCGCATTGCACGTTAAACGCGCAGATGAGGCTTACTCTCTGGGGGAAGATCCGCTGGCCGGTTATCTGGATGCCCGACGACTGGTGAATCTGGCC
>CANHAR010000054.1 GCA_947458495.1 Gammaproteobacteria bacterium
CATGCCGTGGGCGCTGAAGCCGCGGTGTTCACCGCACGCCCGGAATGGGGAAAGCTCATTGGCATGCACAGCCACCGTCAATACGCGCTTTTTAACGGTGCGCTACCGGCCAAGCTGCTGATGTTCCATGTCAATGAGGACAGCATTTATCTGCGTCAGGCCACCGGGCCGGTCACCATTAAATCCATGACCGAGGCAGCTCTGGATGAAGGCGGCGTCATGCTTGCCAACCGTCTTCGCAAAAACCTCAAGCACATTGGGCGCTGGGCGCAGCAAAAAGGCATTCAATGTTATCGCCTGTACGACGCCGACATGCCCGAATATTCATTTGCCATTGATGTGTACAAAGATGAAAAGCAAGTGATTCGTGTGCATATGCAGGAATACAAAGCGCCGGCATCCATCAGTGAAGACGATGCCGCCCAGCGGCGCAAACAGGCAGTGGTCGCCGTGCAGAATGTGATGGAGTTGCCCGGAGACAAGGTCGCGATCAAAGTGCGCGAACGTCAGAAAGGCAAACAACAGTATCAACCCACAGAGCGTGATGGCGAAGACATCATCGTGAATGAAGGCGATGCTCGCCTGATTGTGAATCTGGAAAAATATCTGGATACCGGGCTATTCCTGGATCACCGTCCCATGCGTCGTTATGTGAATGAGATAGCTCATGGCAAAGATGTTCTGAATCTGTTTTGTTACACGGGGTCTGTGACCGTGCAGGCAGCACTCGGTGGCGCACGTCACACCGTGAGTGTTGATCTGTCACGCACTTATATCAACTGGGCGCGACGAAATCTGGAGCTAAATGGTCTGGATCTTTACCAGAATGAACTGGTGGAACTGGACTGCATCACCTACCTGCAAAAATACCGTGATAAGTTCGACCTGATTTTCCTGGACCCACCCACGTTCTCCAACTCAAAAAGTACCGACAATGTGTTGGACATTCAGCGTGATCACGCGATGCTCATCGACTTGTGCATGAAGAGACTGAATGCCGGCGGCCTGCTGATTTTCTCCAACAACATGCGTCGCTTCAAGATGGATGACACGGTGGCAGAGCAATTCGATGTCCACGACTATAGCGCTCAAAGTCTGGATAAAGACTTTGAGCGCAACACCCGCATCCACCAGACCTGGCTGATACGGGCACGTTAATTACCCCGAATCAGATCAGCTCTGCGAGGATGGCTCGATCATAAGTTTTGAGTTCATCATGCCTGCCGGACTGCATCAACTGCACCCAGTCCGGGTTGGCTATCAGAGCACGACCCACAGCAACAAGGTCGAACTCTTTGGCATCCAGACGTGTGAGCAATTCGCTGATGTCTACGCCTTTAGCTTCGCCACCCATAAAAGTCGCAATAAACTCTTCGTTCAGACTGACACTGCCAACGGTAATTGTCGCTTTATTCAGCAACTTGCGTGTCCAGCCCGCAAGATTGAGATCAGATGCCGCAAACTCAGGCTCCCAGAATCGACGTGTACTGCAATGAAAGATATCCACCCCAGCCTCTGATATCGGCTGCAGAATTTCCAGCAACTCTTCAGGTGTGTTGGCCAGCCGTGCGTTGTAGTCCTGCTGTTTCCATTGCGAGAAGCGGAAGATAATCGGGAATTCGTCGCCCACCTGTGCGCGGATGGCCTGAACAATCTCCACTGCAAACTGGCTACGCTTTGCACGTGAGCCGCCATACTTGTCATCTCGCTGGTTCAAACCTTCCCAAAGGAAGTTATCAACAAGATAGCCATGAGCGCCGTGAATCTCGACAGCGTCAAAACCGATACGTTTGGCATTGCCTGCGGCATCAGCAAACGCTTTGACGATCGCGGTGATTTCGTCGGTTGTCAACGGCTCACCTGTCTGTTTGCCAGGCAAGGCCATGCCTGATGGCGTGGCACTTGGATAATCCGGAAACGGTCCTGTGCCCGGCTTACGTGCGCAGCCGATATGCCAGAGCTGGGGCGCAATCTTGCCGCCCGCCTGATGAACGGCCTCAACTACCTTTGTCCAACCTGCCAATGCTTCATCACTATAGAAGTTGGGGATTTTACTTTCAAAGGAAGCTGCCTTGTGATTGATCGTAGTGCCTTCCGTAATGATCAATCCCACCCCACCCTCTGCACGTCGACGGTAATAATCGACAACGTTAGCGCCCGGCACTCCATTGGGTGAAAACTGACGGGTCATTGGCGCCATCAGTACGCGATTTTTCAGAGTAAGTTTTGGATGATTAAAAGGTTTGAACAATGCGTCAGTCGACATAACTCTCGGTTTCCTATCGGATATTTTGCACAAAAAAAGGGCCGCCTCCGCTGGAAGCAGCCCCATTTATACGTACTGCCTGTTTATTCAGGCGCTAACGATACCTTACTTGGGAATATGTGTGTAAGAGAAATATCCAATAAACATCTCTTCCCACCTCTGCAGTCCTCCCATAACGGTGAAGTTAGTATCTGGGCTACCGATGTTGTACTCCGAGTTATCAAATATACCTTCAACAAACAGACGCGACCCAGCTGCTATAACCATGGGCTCGCCATAAGGTAAATGGGCTGCCAGGCAAAACTGAATTCCAGGATGCTAACAATATTCTCGCTGGTGTTATCCGGATAAATCACCCAGGCACTCATGGACTTGCCACGGTAATGCATGTGCGAACGAAAGCCGTGCAATACGATGTCCTGGTTAAATTCGTGCGTTGATGCCATCTCGTGATTCATCGCTCCGGGCGGTATCTGCAGGTTTTGCGCAGCATTTGCAGCCACAGAGTACGTATGGAATTCCAGTTCCGGCTCTTTCTCTTTGTCATAGGACCAGAGGCCCACACGGGTTTTATCCACAGCATCCTGACCAAATGAGGTGTAGTGCATACTCGAACGCAGTGCAAAGCTTTCTGGACCTTAATCAACGGTGTTGGTGGGGAACTCTGTTGCGTACTCTTTAGCTTGTGCATAACCTTCCAGAAATTCACGTCGCGGGTCATTACCTTCCTCGTTGAGCATGCCTTCGTGGTTAGCATCCTCTGCGACTACATAGGAGTGCGAATGGCGCAGCTCTCGCTTGTCACCAGTATTAAATTGTGCGGCTTTTACCCACTTCTCGTCGCCAAACTCAATGGACACAACAGAATCGATGCACTCAATCACGCCGGTTGCTGGCAATTTAAAACTTGGTACTTCTGCTACATAATCAGAATCCGAACCGTCATAAGACCGGTCGCTGGTCGGAGATAAGATCAGAGTCAGTGGATCTGCGCCGGCGCTCGCACTCAGAGTCCAACAGGAGGCCGCAATCACCGCCGCCACTAACAGGATTTTTTCATCTTGTCAGCTCCTTTAGTCAGATTTTTGAATGCCGGAATAGATTACCGAGGCATTAGTTTCTATTCATAAAGCTCCAAGGGTTTTGACTTATCGCAATTTCAAAGCTGAAAAAAATGAAAAACCGCCCAACTGCGGGCGGTTTTTAGTTCTTGCGGTTACCGAAAATGCAGGGCGAAAAACCTGCATTCAGCATCAAATGCTTATTCTTGAACTTTAGTATACGAGAAGTAGCCAATAAACATCTCTTCCCAGCTCTGGGGTCCGCCAACAGCCATCACTGTTGGGTCTGGATTCCCTGGGTTCAACGCGGAGTTATCAAACAACCCTTCCACAACAACACGTGAACCTGCCGGCAACGTCATTGGCTCAGCCATTCGGTAAGTAGGCTGCCAGGCGAAGTTGTAGTCCGCGACATTTATTATGTCTTCGACCGAGTTATCCGGATAAATAACCCGAGCACTCATGGACTTACCACGGTAGTGCATATGCGCGCGGAAACCATGCAATACGATTGCCTCATCAAATACATGAGTTGCAGCCATTTCGTGGTTCATCGCTCCAGCTGGGATCTGGAGGTTCTCAGCACCGTTAGCGGACACTGAATAGGTATGGTATTCCAACTCAGGTGAGTCTTCCGGATCATGGAACCAAAGACCTACTCGGGTATTGTCCATTGTTTCCTGCCCGAATGAGGTATAGTGAATGCTCATTCTCAGCGCTGAACCTACAGGTACTTTAATACCAGTATTGGTAGGAAACTCGGTAGCATATTCCTTGCCAGGCGCATAGCCTTCTAGAAACTCACGGCGCGGATCGTTGTCTTCTTCATTAATCATGCCTTCATTGCCGCCATCGTCAGCTACAACATAGGACAACAGGTGATGAAGAACACGCTTGTCGCCCGGTATAAACTGGACAGCTTTGACCCATCTTTCATCTTCAAATTCCAGAGGAATCACAGAGTTGATGTAGTCAATAACGCCGGTAGCGGGTACAACAAAAGCAGGTACTTCAACTATATGGTCAGGCGCAGAGCCGTTGTAGCTCCACTCGCTTTGAGGTGGTTGGACCTGCGTAAGCGGATCAACACCGGTCTGGGCTTGAACGCCCATTGACGCAGCTAAAGCAAGCGCAGCAGTCAAACTTATTCTTTTCATTATCAATGCTCCTCTTACGGGAATAAGTGATTCAAACGACAAAATTGCCGCTGAATCACCTAGCGGTTTAGTTGTCTGCACACCACATATCTTGCATTACCTTCGATCCTAAACCAGCCATCGTCACAAAACAACTGGCACCGCCCTTGATTTGCAACAAAATGTAGCATCAGGCTGACAGAGATTTAGGGGTTAAAAATGAAAAAGGCCACCGTTGCTTCCAACGATGGCCTTTTTTGGTTAGTTTCAGCAGCAGCTACATTGATTCTAAATCGTAAAACCCTTCTGCTCATCAGTCACGTGGAGAACCTGCAGTGATCCAGTGAATCAACTTCTGGCGCTCTTCAACTGAAATGTTACCACTGTTGACCCACTCACGGACTGTAGGGTCAATTTGCATCGGAGGCATACGTGCAGTCATGATCACTTCACGAATCATCGGACTCCAGCCCTGAATCATCATGTGGCTGTTCATCGCAAACGGACCAATTCCGCCTTCTACGTGACAACCAACACAACGCTCTATGAGGATAGGTGCAATAACAGTTTCGTAGTCAGGGACATCTGCCATGTTAGCATCACGTGCCGGGAAAGGCAGAGCGCAACTCTCTACCGCGGCTTCCTCAGCAACGGTCACTGTTTCCATCTCGCGGCTGTCCGCACCATCAGCCACGATTGCTGTTAGCACCTGCCCAAGTGGAGCATTGGCAGGCTGTGCAGGCAACGGACCACGGTAAATGACATTCATACGCACCGGATCAACGACGATCACCTGGCCGGCGTATGACACACCAAGAGACTCTGCTACCAGTTGTGTTTCATCGTCAAGTATAGGGAAATCATACTGCCATACGGCTTCTTCAGCGCGAATACCGGCGCGATCGTCACTAGCATCTGAGTTGAGCATCACAAAACTCACGCCACGGTGATCCCAATTTGTACGAAGCTGTTTATAACGAGCAATGTTTTCCTGGTTAGTTGTGCAGCCAGTTGCCTGGGAGATAATTACCAGTGCCTTGTTATAGGCGTACTTGCTTAATTGGTGGGATTTCCCCGTGTTATCAATTAGCGTGAAATCGCCAATTCTTTCGGATGCCTGGGTACTAACACTGAATGCAGCGGCTAAGGAAAACATCGCCACCAAGGTGATTTTTTTCATGATGAACAAACCCTCATTCTCTCTCTGGATAATTCTGCAGGATCATGATTTCGGCAGAAACCATGCTCTGCGACATATTATTGTTTTGGTTAGCGGTTAACAGCAACACCTTCCGGTAGCAAGTTTATTCTACTGGACTTAACAAATTATTAATCTGGCGCAAATTTATGGCACGTGAAGCATATAAACATACTGCACAATCTTTTCTAATCAGATCTACTTTTGAACCCTGCAAACAAAAGGGGCCGCTCCCTCAGGATGCAGCCCCTCACGATTTTGCTGCTCAAACAGTCACTTACTTACTACTTACTTGTTATCAGTGTAAGAGAAGTAGCCGATGAACATTTCTTCCCAGCTCTGCAGACCGCCGATAGCGTCTACGTTCGGGTCAGGGTTACCGACGTTGTACTGTGAGTTGTCGAACAGACCTTCAACTACCACACGCGAGCCAGCCGGCAGAATCATTGGCTCATTCATGCGATAGGTTGGCTGCCAAGCGAAGTTGTAGTCAGGCACGTTGATGATTTCTTCAACAGTGTTGTCTGGGTAAATCACGCGAGCTGCCATGGACTTGCCACGGTAGTGCATATGTGCACGGAAGCCGTACAGTGTGATTTCGTTTTCAAACACGTGAGTTGCGTTTGATGCGTACTCCATTGCACCAGCCGGAATACGGATCTGGTTCATTGGGGTAGAAACTGAGTAAGTACGGTACTCGTACTCTGGCTCAGCATCTTTATCAGCAAACCACAAACCTACACGAGTGCTGTCGGTAGTTTCCTGACCGAAAGAAGTGTAGTGAATGCTCATACGCAGTGCGGAGCCGTCAGGCATAAACACACCGGTGTTTGAGGGAAACTCAGTCGCGTATTCTTTGCCTGGCGCATAACCTTCCAGGAACTCACGACGATCATCATTAACAGTCTCATCGATCATGCCATCAGAAGCATTCTGGCCATCAGCAACCACATAGCTCAGCAGGTGGTGCAGAACACGCTTGTCGCCTGGGATAAATTGAACAGCTTTCACCCAACGATCTTCACCGAACTCCAAAGGAATTACCGAATCAATGTAGTCGATTACACCTGTTGCAGGAACAGTAAAGCTGGGTACTTCAACAACAAAATCTGGCTCGGAACCGTTGTAGAACCACTCGGTATCTACTGGTTTTATTTCGGTCAGTGGATCAACGCCGGTTGCCGCATTAGCCTGAAAACTAACTGCAGCCGCCAGAGCAAGCATAGCTGTCATACTGGTCTTTTTCATTTTTGAATTCCTCCCGCAGGGTTACGCGGCTAAAAGTCTATCCGGGACATTCCCTGACAGCAACTACCGCTGTACTGTCTACTGTCTGCATCAAATACACATTTATCAGCATTGGGACGGATCGTATCTGAAGTTTCAGTACTATTACAATGGCTGTCGGCCCATTTTTGCAACAAAGTGTGTCGCATCGATATGGCACTGAACGCTCCGACAGGCTAGCATCCATACAGAATTTTTGTAACAGTGGCAGCTAGTTGCAGGTAACCTGCCCACCACACTTCAAGTTTACAACTTTGATTAAGCGATTATGAGCGGAAGAAGACCCAGCACAACTATCGCCCACCCGTTGATGGCGGATACCCGCACTGATTCGGGCGCCACACTGGCGCGCACGCTGTTGATGGCCTGCCTGATGACATGGCTGCCGGGCACGGCGTGGTCGGCAGATGTGCCTATTCCAGAGTACAAACCGGCCAACGAGTGCGTGGTTTTGCTGCACGGCCTCAGCCGAACAGACTTTTCCATGGGCAAAATGGCGAACGTACTGTCCGAAAGAGGTTATGCAAACAGCAATGTCCATTACAATTCACGCGAGCACAATATCGAGGAACTGGCGGCGCTTGCCATCAACCAGGGCCTGCAGCACTGCCGTGCACTTGACGCGCAGCGGATTCATTTTGTGACTCACTCGCTGGGCGGCATCCTTGTTCGTTATTACTTGCAGCACAATGAGGTTGCAGAACTCGGGCGGGTGGTCATGCTGGCCCCTCCCAATCACGGCAGTCAGATAATCGATATCTTCGGAGATATTCCTGGATTTGAGTTATTCAGTGGCGAACCGGCCTCACAATTGGGGACCCGCGGACCAGAAAGTGTTCCTGCCAAACTCCCGCCTGTCGATTTTGAACTGGGGGTCATCGCCGGCACCCGCTCGATAAGTCCGATATTCTCGTTCGCTCTGCCAGACCGCGATGATGGCAAAGTCACAGTAGAAAGCACAAAAGTTGATGGCATGCGTGATTTTATCGAGATGCCTTTCAACCACACGTTCATCATGCGCAGCAACGCGGTGATCGAGCAGGTCATTCATTTTTTGCAGAACGGTACCTTCGACCACTCAGCAACAAACCAGGAAATGTAGTAGTACTACAGAAGCACTCTTTTGCGACCAGATATCGACTCATTGGCTGCAGTTGAAGTATTCTTGCGCCCCTCTGAAACGCGCATTGACGCGCACAACTGCTGATCAAGAACCCGGACGCTATGAAACAAAAATCTGATACCAGCAAAGCCACAACTCAAAAATCCGCAAAGTATGTCTATAACTTCGGCCGCCAGACAGATGGCAATGCAACTATGCGCGCATTGCTGGGCGGTAAAGGCGCAAACCTGGCGGAAATGGCCGCTATCGGCCTTCCCGTGCCCCCCGGATTTACCGTCAGCACAGAAGTTTGCACGTATTTCTACGACCATAGCCGCAGTTACCCCAAATCTTTGCCGAAAGATGTAGAACAGGCCATGAGTCTGATTGAAGAACAAATGGGGCGTCAGTTCGGTAGCCGCGACAACCCATTGCTGGTTTCAGTGCGCTCCGGTGCCCGTGATTCTATGCCGGGCATGATGGACACGATTCTTAATCTGGGTCTGAACGACAAAACGGTCGAAGGCCTGTCGAACATTTCCGGAAATCCGCGTTTTGCCTGGGATTGTTATCGCCGATTTATTCAGATGTACGGCGATGTCGTGATGGGCGTTCAGGCAGCGGACGAGGAATCGGAAGATCCTTTCCACGCACTTCTGGATGAAATGAAACATGCTTTGGGCAAAGAACTGGATAACGAGCTGACTGCTGACGAACTGCGCGAGCTAGTAGGTCGATACAAGCTGCTAATCAACAGAACAACCGGCAAGAGTTTCCCACAGGATGTCTACGAGCAACTCTGGGGAGCAGTCGGCGCAGTATTCGGTTCCTGGAAAAACGACCGCGCCATTCTCTACCGGCAGCAGTATGGTATTCCGGCGGATTGGGGTACGGCTGTTAACATTCAGTCCATGGTGTTTGGTAATGCCGGCGACGACAGCGGCACTGGCGTCGCGTTTACCCGCGATCCGGCCAGCGGCGAAAAAGTGTTTTATGGTGAGTACCTGACTAATGCCCAGGGTGAAGACGTGGTGGCAGGCTTGCGTACGCCAAAACCGATTGCCGCCATGGAAAAAGAACTGCCCAAGAATTTTGCTGATCTCGAAAAAGTACGATCACGCCTCGAAAAGCATTTTAAAGACATGCAGGATTTTGAATTCACCATCGAGAACGGCCGTCTGTTTATTCTGCAAACCCGCAATGGCAAGCGCACCGGCCTGGCAGCGATCAGAATTGCGGTCGAGATGAACAAAGAAAAACTCATCGATCAAAAAGCCGCCTTGCTGAAAATTCCTGCGGAGTCTGTTGACTCTCTGCTGGTGCCGGTCTTTGATACCAAGGCACAGAAAGAAGCCGCAGTCATTTGTCGCGGCTTGCCAGCGGGCCCAGGCGCCGCAACTGGCCGCATAGCATTTACAGCCGCACAAGCAGAGATCGAAGCGCGCAAAGGTAACAAAGTTATTCTGTGCCGATCCGAGACATCACCGGATGACCTCAAAGGCATGTTGCATTCACAAGGCATCCTGACAACGCGCGGCGGTGTGTCATCACACGCAGCACTGGTTGCACGACAGCTTGGAAAAGTCTGCATCTGCGGCGCTGGCGACATCACCATAAACTACGAAAGAAAAACCCTGACAGCCAACGGTTTTGTATTGCGCGAAGGAGACTACATCTCCATAAACGGGACAACTGGCGTGGTGTACAAAGACCTCATTGAGAGCGCGGATTCCGAAGTCAAGCGCGTACTCGAAGGCCACATGAAACCCGAAGACAGTTACACCTACCAACTGTTCCAGACCGTCATGGACTGGTCAGACAAATACCGACGCCTGCGCATCCGCACCAATGCTGACACACCAGCCATGGCCCAAACAGCCGTCGCCTACGGTGCTGAAGGCATCGGACTGTGCCGTACAGAGCACATGTTCTTCGAAGGCAGTCGCATTGATGACATGCGACAGATGATTCTGGCGGTGGATGGCGTTCAGCGCCGCGAAGCTCTGAAAAAACTGTTGCCCATGCAGAAAAAGGATTTTGTCGGATTGTTCAAAGCCATGGCTGGCCGCCCGGTCACCATTCGCCTGTTGGATCCGCCCTTGCACGAATTCCTGCCGCAGGACGATGCCGTGCGTCGCCAGCTGGCTGACAAACTCGGCCTGCCGCTGGAGTTTGTAATAGATCGCATCAAAGCGCTCCACGAAGAAAACCCGATGCTGGGATGTCGCGGATGTCGACTGGGTATTCTGCATCCTGAAATCACCGAGATGCAGGCACAGGCGATTTTTGAGGCTGCCGCGCAAGTGATGACTGGTAAAGACCCCATTGAGGTTCACCCGGAGATTATGATCCCGTTGGTCGGTTTCAAAGCTGAGCTCGCCGACCAGCTCGCGATCGTGCGCCGCATCGCCGACGAAGTGATGAAGAAGAAGGGTATCAAGATTGAGTACATGGTTGGCACCATGATCGAAGTACCAAGAGCCGCCATCACTGCCGAAGAAATCGCCGAACAAGCTGAGTTTTTCAGCTTTGGCACCAATGACCTGACGCAGACCACACTGGGTCTGAGCCGCGATGACATGGGGCTGTTCTACGAGGTTTATCAACAGAAAGAAATCTACAACAAAAATCCCTTTGCCAGTCTTGATAAAACCGGTGTTGGCAAGCTGATGCAGTTTGCGGTCAGCAATGGCCTGAAAACGCGCAAAGATCTGAAGCTGGGGATCTGCGGTGAGCACGCCGGTGATCCGGATTCTATCGATTTCTGCCACAAGCTGGGCCTGCATTACGTGAGTTGTTCGCCTCCCCGGGTGCCTATAGCCCGTCTGGCTGCTGCGCAGGCGGCGTTGCGGGGGGAGTAAGATCGATTTTTGTGAACGCCTGATAAAAGGGCCTGTTCAGAAATGGATGGGCCTTTTTTTGATTGATGGAAAGGTAGTGCTTTGGTTTTCAAATTAGTGTGGCCGCGATGGGCCGGTACGGCACTACCTTGCCCGCCCGTCGCTCACGCTGAATCTGGATGTGGTGGTTGTATGTGCGCTTGTGCGTATGCTTTGCGCACCGTTGCTAACTTCATGACTGCGGACTTAACATTCGTCATGCAGATTTTGACCCGAATCCTGAGGCAAGCATGAATTCTCTGACGGCATGAAAAACACACTGAGTCTTACCCAGCAAAAAGCTCTTGAGCTGTTTCTATGTCGTGGGAAACTTTGCCATGACGCCGATACTTTGGAAGTTACGGTCAATTTTCATCCGGACAGATTGACGCACGACGGACACCCGGTTTTGAGCAGAATTGCGAGTGATGGGCATCTGCGTTCGCAGTTTGAGACGGGTACTGGCAATGGTGGCCTCTCGGCATTTGCTGGTGGGGACCGATGGAACTGGGAAAGCGCAGCATTCAATGGCCTGTATGATAATGCTCCCACAAGTGACCGGCCAAAGTATGGCGCATTAAATCATCGCAGACATGGCGCCGGCGCATCGCCCAGATTCGGATCGTCATTCTTCACACTCAAAAGCCATGTTCTCAATAGAACCACATTCTGTTTTCCCGAAAGCTGGCTGGGACCGCGCGAATACGGATATGCCGGCGCCGTTCAGCATCTGATTGACCTGGCTGATGCCGATGATCTGGACGCACTGGACAACTACATCGAAGCTCACATACACGGCAACATCGCGATCGCGTCTGATGTCGGCAAACTGGTGCTGGACCCCTGCTACAAAGGCACCGAAGTAGAAATGGCCGCTGCGCGCCTCGGATGTAATGTGGAGTGGCATAAGGGCTTTAAGCTTCAGGTGTCTACTCTGAACGCACACACGGACTATCGTGGCCAGCAATACGTCGCATTGGCCCATAATCTCGCCGAGAACGGAATCATTACGCCGCTCATGATTGGCGCTGCCGTAAATCAGAAGTTACACGATGCTCAGGATCTGAAAAAGGTTTGGCACTACCTCGCCAGATTCGGAAATCTCAACCAAGTGCGCACCACGGGCCCATGAATCGGAGTGAGCAGCAGGAGCAGGGTGCGGCCAAATCTAAAAATTCAGTCCTCCGCCCGACTCTGCTGCAACAAATACATATTCCGATACAAACCCTCATGCGCCAGCAACTGCTGATGTGAACCACGCTGAGTAATCTCACCTTGATGCAAGACCAGAATCTGATCAGCAGCAGTGATGGTACTGAGCCGGTGCGCAATCGCGATAATGCTGGTGCTGCCCTTGAGCTGCATCAGCGCAGACTGGATAACGGCTTCAGTGTGACTATCGATATTGGCAGTTGCCTCATCCAGAATGAGGATGCGTGGTTTGTGCGCCAGAGTGCGCGCCAGCGATAACAACTGTCGCTGTCCTGTTGAGAAATTGGCGCCGCGCTCGTCCATGGGAGTGTCGTAAGCCAGCGGCAAGGTCATCACAAACTCGTGGATTTGCGCTTGTTCTGCGGCGCGCATAATCTGCTCATCGGTCATGTTTTGGCCCAGGCAGATGTTGTCGCGGACAGTGCCCGTGGTGATAAACGGATCCTGCAAGACCACACCGACCTGATTACGCAGACTGTCCTGATCAATCTCGTGCAGCTGCCAGCCATCCAATAAAATCTGGCCGGTTTGCGGCGCATAAAATCGCATCAATAAACTCATCAGCGTACTTTTGCCGCTGCCGGTGTGCCCGACAATTGCGTAGAACTGGCCAGGTTCGACACTGAAACTGATGTTACGTAACACCGGGTGTTCGCCGTCATAACTGAAAGAGACATCGGTGAATTCAACGTGGCCGCTGGTGATCTGTTGATTGGCACTGACCTGCGTTTGCGAGCCTTCATCCAGAATCTCAAACACGCGCTCACCGGCGACCACCGCCTGTTGCAGCATGCTCAGGCGCTGAGTCATCTGCAGCACGGGTTCGGTAATACGTGCCAGGTAATTCACAAACGCATAGATCACGCCTATCTCGACTGCGGTGGTCATGGATAATGAGCCGAAATAAAATAGCACACCGGCCAGTGTCAGAGTGCCCAGCAGGTCCGGCATGGGACGCAGTAGCATGGCATCCAGCTTCAGATTGGTCATGCGTGCCGCAAAGTGACTCTGGCTGGTTTTTACAAAATCCTGATTAAAGCGGCGCTGCTGATTCATCAGCTGAATAATGCGCATGCCTTGTACTGACTCACTCAATGTGGCATTGATCTGGCTGAGAATACTGCGTGCTTTGTGATAGCGCGGGGCACTCAAGCGTTGATAGGTCAGCATCACCACAAACATCACAGGAACAATAATCAGACACACCAGCATCAGCCGCGGATCCAGAATTGCCATGGCGATAAAAATGGCAATCATCAGCACTATGCCTTGAACAAACGTCGACAGCACATGCAGAAACAGATCCTTGATGGCTTCGGTGTCATTGGTGATGCGAGAGACCAGTTTCCCTGTTGGTCGGTGATCAAAATATGACAGCGGTTTGCGGATGACGGTGCTGAATACCTGAGCGCGCAAACTGCGCACCACATTGAAGGCGATTTCATTCAGACGCATGGCCTGCCAGTAACCTGCCCATGCCGACAATCCGTAAAGAGCGGCATAGACAAAACCCAATAGCAACAGATCGTTCAACGGGTAATGTGACTGGGTGACGTAGTCATCCAGAAATATCTTCACCAGCACCGGCCCCATCACTTGCCCGATGGTGCCCAAGATCAGCAATGCTGCTGACTGTTTGAGCAGCCGCGGATAGGCAAGCGCATAGCTCAACAGACGCCGCAACGAGCGCCGGTCCAGTCGTTGTGGTAACTCATCGTCCTGATGCAACGGCCTGCTCCAGTTTCTGATAGTCAAACATCCGTGCGTACCACCCCTTTTCCTGCAAAAGACTGGTATGAGTGCCACGTTCCTTTATTTCACCATGACTGAGCACCACAATCTGATCCGCATCTTCAACTGCGGACAAGCGATGGCACAGAATGATGGTGGTGCGGCCCTGCCGGGCTTCTTTGAGGTACAACAGGATATTGCGCTCGGTGCTCACATCAACCGCAGACAAGGCGTCATCCAACACCAGAATTGGGGCGTCCATGAGCAGAGCACGCGCAATGGCAATGCGCTGCTTTTGTCCGCCGGAGAGCGTGACGCCGCGCTCCCCCACCAGCGTGTCGTAGCCGGCCGGGAAACGCATAATGTCCTGCTCAACCGATGCCAGGCGCGCTACTGCGCGAATCTGCTCGATTGTCGCCTCGGGACAGCCAAGCGCAATATTCTGCGCAATGCTGGCAGTGAACAAAAATGCATCCTGAGGTACCACAGCAATCATCCCGCGCAACGACTCCAGGGTGTAACTCTTAACTGACTCGCCACTGATACTGACGGTGGCGGAGTCATGATCGTAGTATCGGAGCAGCAGACTGATGAGTGTTGACTTGCCCGCGCCGGTAGCGCCGACAATCCCCAGCGTTTGCCCTTGTGCCACACGCAGGTCAATGTTCAACAAGGCGGCACTGCTGGCACCAGGATACTCGAACGCATTGACCTGCCAATGAATATCAACGTTAGCCGCTGACACCCGTGTGCCGTCATCCTGAACCGGCGATCTGGCATCAAGCAAGGCGATGATTCGCGCATAAGCTGCACTGCCACGCTCCACCAGATTCAGTAACCAACCGTAGGCAAACGTGGGCCAGATCAGGTAGCCCAGATACATAGTAAAACTGGTCAGCTGACCAAGGGTGATTCTGTCTTGTTCGATCAGCCACGCACCCATGGCGATGGACACCATAAACGACACGCCTACGGTGATAAAAATCGCGGGATCGTAGAGAGAGTCGGTCGCGGCTACGCGCATATTGGCTTCTGCCGCACGATCGGCCACGCGCATAAAATCAGCATCTTCACGAACTTCACGACCAAAGGCGCGGGTCATGCGAATGCCAGAGACCGACTCCTGAACCTTGTCATTCAAATCAGA
>CANHAR010000055.1 GCA_947458495.1 Gammaproteobacteria bacterium
AGCCACCGATACTGACGAGAGCGATGAGTCTGACGATACTGCCGAGCCTAACGAAAGCGCTGATATCACAGTGAAAATTGACGTGGCTGATGTATTAGATGTAGCTGATATCGCTGTAGTGGCTGATGTGGCTGATGTGGCTGATGTGGCTGATGTGGCTGATGTTGTTGAAATTGCAACAGCTGTCACCAAACCAGCAGCAAAATCCTCAGCTCGTTCAGCATCAGCGCGAGCTGCCGCCAAAGCTGCTGCCGAAAGTGCTGTCGAAGGGACTGTCGAAGGTGCCGCACATGCTGAACAGGTAATGACAAATCAGCCAACACAGCAAACAGCCATCGCCGAAAGTGCGGCGGATTACCAGCCCTCTGCAGCAGAGCAATCCGCTGTTAACGCTGTAGCGAACTCACAGCCAGAGTCTGAGTCTTTGCAGGCAATTGCAGAGACAACTTCTGAAGTTTCTGCGGAATCACCGGCAGCAACTATGACTGGAAGTGAACCCGTCGTTGAAACAGTTACACAGCCCGTTGCAGAAGTGGTGGCACCCGCTGCAGTCAGCAGTGGCGGCCGCGCACCCAATGATCCGCGTGAGATCCGTCGTCGTCGCCTCGAGGAAGAAGCGCGTCTGGCAACTCAGGCAGCAGCCAATAACCTTGAGTAAAATCTGGTGAAATAAAAAACCCGGCATTTAGCCGGGTTTTTTTATACTTGCGATTCAGTACAAAACCAACTCACGTCGGTCCGCACATCTGTCGCGGGATATTAGAGTTTGTCAGCCAACTCCGGGACTGCCTGAAACAGATCGGCAACAAGACCATAATCAGCTACCTGGAATATCGGAGCCTCTTCATCTTTGTTGATCGCCACAATGACCTTGCTGTCTTTCATACCGGCCAGATGCTGTATCGCACCTGAAATGCCAACCGCGATATACAGATCCGGCGCAACAATCTTGCCTGTCTGACCAACCTGCATATCATTGGGAACAAAGCCAGCATCCACGGCAGCACGAGACGCGCCAATGGCGGCGCCGAGTTTGTCGGCAACCTTTTCCAGCAGCACAAAGTTGTCACCGTTCTGCATACCACGCCCACCGGAAATGACAATCGACGCGCCGGTAAGCTCTGGACGCTCTGACACAGTCAATTGCTGGCTCACAAATTCGGCAATATCCTGGCTCTTCACCACTGCGAGTGTTTCGACCGCCGCTGAACCACCCTCTTTAGCGGCTTCTTCAAAACCGGTTGTGCGCACAGTTACTACTTTTATGTTATCGATGGATTGCACAGTGGCCAGTGCGTTACCTGCATAAATTGGTCGAACAAACGTGTCAGCGCTTTTGACAGCAATGATGTCGGAGATCTGTGCGACGCCCAACAAAGCAGCAACACGCGGCATAAAATTCTTGCCGGTCGTGGTGGCTGGTGCCAGCACATGAGAATAAGCTGCGGCAATCTCTGCAATGAGCGCGGAAATATTTTCAGGCAATTGATTACCATACACAGCGTTGTCAGCCAGCAATACTTTGCTGACTCCACTAACTGACGCAGCTGCAATAGCCACAGCCGAGCAACTGGCCCCAGCGACCAGTACAAAAATATCCCCACCGATAGCTTTGGCAGCGGTGACCGCATTTAAAGTAGCCGGCCGCAGGGCGGCATTGTCATGTTCTGCAATAACCAAAATACTCATGTTTGCTACCCCTTAGATGACTTTGGCTTCAGATTTTAATTTGCTGATCAACTCATCAACACTGGCCACTTTGATGCCCGCCGATCGGCTGGGCGGCGGTTCAACAGCAATAACTTTCAGGCCTGAGCTGATATCCACCCCCAGATCAGCCGGGGTCAGTGTATCCAGCTGCTTCTTCTTTGCCTTCATGATGTTTGGAAGTGATGCATAACGAGGCTCATTAAGTCGCAGATCGGTGGTGATCACAGCAGGCAGCTTCAATGATACGGTTTGCTCACCACCATCAATTTCGCGAGTCACCAGCGCACGGCCGTCAGCAATATCCACTTTGCATGCAAATGTACCTTGTGGCATGCCGGCTAACGCGGCCAACATCTGACCCACTTGGTTATTATCAGAATCGATGGATTGTTTGCCCAGAATCACCAGTCCGGCACCTTCTCTCTCGACCAATTTATGCAGCAGACGTGCAACTGGCAGAGGCTGCAGATCAGCAGCCGCTTCAACATGAATACCACGATCAGCACCCAGCGCCAGTGCCGTGCGAATCTGTTCCTGACAAGCTTTCTCACCAATGGAGACCGCAATGATTTCTTCGGCAAGACCTTTTTCTTTGAGCCGGATTGCCTCTTCGATGGCAATTTCACAGAACGGATTAACCGCCATCTTGGCGTTGGTCAAATCAACACCGCTGTGGTCAGCTTTGACACGTACTTTTACGTTTGCATCCACTACACGTTTTATCGCTACCAGAATCTTCATGGATTCTCCAATGTCACTTATTACAAAACACCACTGAGTGTCTACACAGCGAGGCACATAAAAAAGGCTTTTAATGATGCCGCGTTTACACACAGTCGTCAATCAAAAGGCTGGTCAGAAATCATCCTGAACCGAGCCAAAAATAAACTCTGCACTTGAACTATAAAGCACTAGTTTGTGACTTTTTCCCTTGTTTTTATTATTTTTTTTATCATCATCAGACAATGGTTTCAGTTGCGCCAGATCAATCAGCTGATAAAAAACCGAACGGCTGATCAATGCATAAAGTCCATGCCTGACATGCAGTCTGGGATGGGGAGCACCGTGCTCATCATCATCAAATTCAAGACAGTTTTGCGCGCCCGCGACAACATGCTCGCCAGTGTTCAGTGTGAAGCGCAGCTGTTGTGACGCCCCCTCTCCTTCTACATCCAACAACTGTGCAACAAATGGACAATCGTCAACCCTGATGCGCACTCGCTCAACCGGTGTTACCAGATAAAAAAACCCGTCATCATCGCGTCGCAATATTGACGAAAACAACTGCACCATACGCGGACGATTTATGAGAGAACCGTCATGATACCAACGGCCGTCTGCCGCAATTCTCATATCGATTTCGCCACAATACGGCGGGTTCCACAGATGCACGGGGGCCGGCCCCTGCTGAGTGCTGATGCTGCGCAATAGTTGCTCCGTGCCGCTCATTCTGGCCGCGCCGCGAAGATGCCCGGCGCATTGCGCCAGTAACCCTTGTAATCCATACCGTAACCAAAGAGATAAAAGTCATCTGCATAGAGCGCCGTGAAATCGGCCTGCTTTAGCTCCGCTGTTTTTCGATTGTGTTGTTTGTCGATGAGCACAGCGGTATACACCTTGGTTGCTCCTGCATTTTCGCACCACGATTTAATTGCACTGAGTGTTTCGCCTACATCAAAAATGTCATCAAGTATCAACACAGTGCGATCTTTCAAAGCGGTAGCAGGTGTCACACGCCAGTGAAGATCAGCTCCACTGAGCTGTTCGCGATAACGTGTGGCATGTACGTAATCCATCTGCAGCGGGAATTGCAGACGTGTTGCCAGTTGGCCGGTAAAAATCACACCGCCATTCATTACACACAACAATACCGGATTGCTGTCAGACAGTTGAGAACTGATCTGCTCAGCGATAACGTCAAGTGCGCGAGCGATATCCGCTTCGCTGAACAGGCATTGGGCATTGCTCAACACAGCAGCCAGTTTCAGAGGGTCCATGATCCAATAATCCTTATATTTCCAGTCATGATGTCAGCTTTCTTGCTCTTTTCAGCTTGAAAGATTTTTTCAGCCTCGATGATATTTTTCAGAGAGTGTGATGTGCCATCAACTGAACAAGATCGTGATGAACACTGCGCCAGCGCGAAGACTGCTGTAATTCACCCCACTGCGGCGACTGCCGGCGTCGCATGTCAGCAAGCCTAAACGAACTTTGCTGAATCTGCTTTGCAAGTCCAGGATCAGCGGCCAATACCTTCAATGAGGCCAGTGCTTCGTGTGCAGCGTCACGGTTGTTGCACACCAGCAGCATGTCACAACCAGCCTGCAGCGCCTTTTCAACGCGTTGCGTCATGTTACCGGCCGACGATGCGGCCTCCATGACCAAATCATCACTAAAAATAACGCCCTTAAACCCAAGCTCTCGTCTAAGCAGCGTTTGCAACCAGAAGTGCGAAAACCCCGCACATTGCACATCCGCCTGCGAATAAATAACGTGTGCAGGCATCACCGCATCCAACAACGGCAGGCAGCGCGTAAACGGCAGTAGGTCCTCGTCGCGGATTTGTTGCATCGACCGATTATCAACTGGCAGCGCCAGGTGAGAATCGGCCTCGACACTGCCATGACCGGGAAAGTGTTTGCCGGTCGTCGCCATGCCTGCCTCGTGCATGCCATTCATAAACGCTGAAGCCAGGCTGATCAACACCTCTTTATCTTCCGAAAACGCACGGTTGCCGATCACTTCACTGAGCCCGGTATACAAATCCAGGACCGGGGCAAAACTGAAATCAAAACCTGCGGCCAGTACCTCAGAGGCCATTAACCAACCGCAGTCATGCGCCAGTCGCACAGTGTGCTCGGGCTGTTTGCGCCACTGATGCCCGAACATCAGCGTGGGTGGCAAGCGCGTGAAGCCTTCACGCAGGCGCTGCACCCGGCCGCCCTCTTGATCCACAGCCAGCAGTATCTCGGGACGCTGCGCACGGATCGCTGACGTCAGTTCCAGCACTTGTTCCGGCTCACTGATATTGCGCGAAAACAGAATGACACCGCCCACGTGAGTTTGCTGGAGCAGGTCCTTATCCTCAGAGGTCAGTGTTTTGCCGTGTATATCCAGCATTAGCACACCGGGCGTAGGTGTTGTGACTGTCGTACTCAATGGGTATTTCCTCTTTGGCAGATCATCACCGTCCAGACAGTGAGCAGGGGCTCATTATGACCGATTAAGCTGGCGGGCAGAAACCCTGCCTTGCAAGGCAACAATAACTGTATATACTTACAGCCTGTCAACCATCAGGACGGAGAGACCATGCAAACACTGACGCCCAGACAAACCGAAATACTGGAGTATATTCGTCGTTATCAGCAGGAAACCGGCTACCCACCGACTCGCTCTGAAATTGCACAGGAAATGGGCTTCAAGTCGCCCAATGCCGCGGAGGAGCATCTCAAGGCACTTGCCCGCAAAAAAGCCATTGAAATGATCCCCGGCGCATCACGTGGCATCCGCATCACTGACAGTTTTGCAACCCCGGCTCATGAGCAGGAAGCTGCCAACAACTGGCCCCGTGGTTTACCCGTGGTAGGCCAGGTTGCTGCGGGAAGCCCAATTCTGGCTCAGGAATGCATCGATGAGTACGTCAGTATCCCGGCTGAATTGTTCTACCCTAAAGCGGATTATCTGCTGACGGTAAAAGGCACTAGCATGATTAACGCTGGTATTTTTGAAGGTGACCTGCTGGCGGTTCATAAAACCAGCCAGGCCAGACATGGTGACATTATCGTGGCCAGGCTTGACGAAGACGTCACCGTCAAACGCCTTGAACACACTGCTGACCGCAACGTTCTGCATCTGTTGCCGGAAAATGCAGACTATGAGCCTATTGTTGTTGATCTTCGCCGGCAGGCATTTGTTATTGAGGGGATCAGCGTGGGCGTTATACGACGGCACGCATAAACGCTACCAGTCTCGATGACGCCTTTATTTATCAGCACATAAAGAAGGACGCTTCCACTGCCGCTTGGCCAGAGTGAGCATCGGGCGGGCACTCCTGTTACAACCGCACTGCCCGGCCGATGCAACCACCCCTGAATGTATCAGCTCTCCACAACCCACTTCTCATTTCGATAAACCGCCTTCCAGCCTGTGGGCTTTTTATCAACTTCAGTTAACAGATAATGCTCCTGCGACTTACGGCTAAACCGCACCACCGACGGATTACCTTCTTTGTCCTTTACAGGACCGTTCATCAGGTAATGATACTTGGGATCAATCTGATCTTTGTGCGGAATCAACTCTTTGAGCAAGGGCGCACGTGTCTCACGATTTTTGGGAAACTTGCTGGCGGCCAGAAAAAGACCGGCGGCACCGTCTCGCAGCACGTAATGATCATCGACCTTTTCACATCGCAGCTCAGACATAACCACCGGATCAATCTTCGGTGGCGCGGCCTCGCCACTGCGAAGCAGTTTGCGAGTATTGCCACAGCCCTCCGCTGTGCAGCCAAAGTATTTACCAAAGCGCCCGGTTTTCAGCTGCATGTCCGATCCACACTTGTCGCACTCAACAATCGGACCTTCATAACCTTTTATCTTGTAATTACCCGCTTCCAGTTCATACCCACTGCAGTCGGGGTTATTGCCACACACATGAATCTTGCGTTGCCCATCGATCAGGTAACTGTCCATTGTTGAGTTACAAATCGTGCAACGTTTGCGCTCGCGCAGCAGACGGTTCTCAACTTCCTCTGCTTCTTCAGCACTGTCAGTGCTAATCGCTTCTTCACCCGGTATCAAATTCAACGTACTCTTGCAGCGTTCCTTCGGCGGCAGCGCATATCCAGAGCATCCCAAAAATACACCGGTTGAGGCTGTGCGAATTTGCAGGTGACGACCACACTGCGGACACGGAATATCTGTATCTGTTGGATTATTCTCGCGCATGCCATTGTCGTCAGCAGACGCCCGGCTTAGCTGTTCAGAGAACCCGGCATAAAAATCATCCAGTACCTGTTTCCAGTTTTTGACGCCCGCCGCCACTTCATCCAGCGAGCTTTCCATCTTCGCTGTAAAGTCATAATCCATCAGATCAGTGAAACTTTCTTCCAATCGTTCGGCAACAATGTCACCCATTTTTTGTGCGTAGAAACGCCGGCTCTCCACTTTCACATAACCACGTTCCTGAATGGTGGAGATGATAGCCGCATAGGTTGAAGGCCGGCCAATGCCGCGCTTCTCCAGCTCCTTGACCAGGCTCGCTTCGGTATATCGTGGCGAGGGTTTTGTAAAGTGCTGTTTGGGTTCCAGTTGTTCAAGCCTGAGCTTTTCACCTGCAGAGACATCCGGAAGTACCACGTCTTCCTCTTTGCTGGGCAGTACTTTCAGATACCCGTCAAATTGCATGATCCGCCCTTTGGTGCGCAACTCAAACTCACCGGCCATCACCGTTATCTGGCTGCTAAGGTACAGTGCCGGCGGCATCTGGCATGCCACAAAGTGAGCCCAAATCAGCGCGTACAAACGCTCGGCATCGCGTTCCATCGCAGACAACTGGGTAGGTAAGGTGTTCACATCTGTCGGACGAATAGCCTCGTGCGCCTCCTGCGCGCCATCACGGGCACTGTACTTAATTGGGGCTTCCGGCAGGTATTTTTTTCCAAACTGATCTTCAATGTAACTGCGGCACATGGCCACTGCATCAGCACTAAGATTTGTTGAGTCGGTTCGCATATATGTGATGTAACCGGCTTCATACAAACGCTGTGCCAGAGTCATGGTTTTTTTGACGCCAAAACCCAATCGTGTGCTGGCTGCCTGCTGCAGAGTTGAAGTAATCAGTGGCGGCTTTGGTTTTGAACTGGTCGGTTTATCTTCGCGACCGCTGACAATAAACTGTGCCTGTTGCAGTAACGCCTGCGCAGCGGAAGTCTCACTGCCGTTGCCGGGGCGAAAATTCTCACCCGCCTGCCTGATAACCTGCAATCTGAGCGCGGCTTTGTGGCTGGTGCGGGTGTCAGCGAACAACTCCCAGAACTCTTCCGGGATAAACGCTCGTATCTCGCGCTCCCGTTCAACTATGAGGCGCACGGCGACCGATTGCACACGACCGGCTGACAGACCACGCGCCACTTTGGCCCACAACAGGGGCGATACCATAAAACCAACGACCCGATCCAGAAAACGACGCGCCTGTTGTGCTTCTACATAACGCATGTCCAGTTCGCCGGGACGCGAAAAGGCTTCCTTGATCGCTTTTTTGGTGATTTCGTTAAAAACCACGCGCCGATAACGACTTTCATCCCCCCCTATGGCTTCTTTCAGGTGCCAGGCGATGGCTTCTCCCTCTCTGTCCAAGTCGGTAGCGAGGTAGATTGTGTCTGCCGATTTAGCCAGCTTCTTGAGTTCTGCCACTACTTTTTCTTTGCCAGGCAAAATCTCATAACGCGCACGCCAACCATGCTCCGGGTCAACGCCCATGCGGGAAATCAATTGTTCACGCGATTTTTTTTCTTTGTGCTCAGCCTTCTTGTCAGGACTGAGCTTGCGGGTTTTGGCGGCTTCACGCGCACGCTCGGCGGGATCTATCGCCAGCCCGTTGCCGCTGCCAGACACGGGAAGATCGCGGATATGACCCACGCTGGACTTCACCACAAACTCTTTTCCAAGATACTTGTTAATCGTTTTAGCCTTGGCAGGCGACTCAACAATGACCAGATTTTTACTCATTCAGTTGTACAATTCCTGATATTCAAGCAGAAGGCACCGCACTGCAACAAGGCCTGATGGTAAAGGCATGACGCAATCAGGCCGTCATATATAAAGACTCGCCGACTGAGGGTCAAGCGCTAGTTGGACGCTCACGGATATACGTGGAAACTGGCGATTCAGCCTACCGGTCCACAATAAAGCGGGCCGGCAAACCAGGGAATAGAATAAAATCAGAGGCTTACGCTGTAGGTCCAACCATACTTATCTGCCAGTTCGCCACGCTGAATACCAACCAGTAACTGATAGAGTTTTTGCATCACAGGTCCGGCGAGTTCACCGTTACCATAAAAACGGTGCCATTGTCCGTCTACAAAAATCCTGCCGACTGGCGAGATCACCGCGGCAGTGCCACAGGCCGCGACTTCTTCAAATTCACCAATTTCGACACGCAGGTCAATGGCCCGATGTTCTATGGTCAAACCCATATCTTGTTCCGCCAACGTCATGATGGAGCGACGTGTAACACTCGGCAGTACTGCATTGGACGCAGGCGTCACAAAGCGCCCGCCCTTCATGGCAACCACAATATTGGCAGACCCGGCTTCATCAATATAACGATGCTCTCGGGCGTCGAGGAACAGCGCCTCATTGGCACCCAACTCCTGCGCAAGCCGCGTAGCCAAAAGTCCGCCCGCATAATTGGCGCCGATTTTGAAGTTGCCGGTTCCCGATGGTGCTGCTCGATCCAGATCAGACACCGCCAGAGAAATCACTGCCAAACCGGCGCTTTTGTAGTAAGGCCCGACCGGAGATACAAACACACGGAATTCAAATTCCTTTGCTGTTTTCAAACCAAGGTTCTGGCCCACCCCGATCAGCATGGGACGTATATATAAAGAAGCACCCGAGCCGTGTGGTGGTATCCAGGCATAATTGGCGCGAACAGCTTGTTCCACACCTCGGATGAACAACTCCTCTGGCACAACCGGCATCAACAAACGGCCGGCGGCCTGTCGCATACGTTCAGCGTTTAATTGCGGCCGGAACAGCAGCACGCGGCCATCGGGTGCAGTCTGAGCTTTTAATCCTTCAAAACACTGCTGGGCATAATGTAAGGCCGGAGCACCTTCATGCACGCTGATCATGTCTGAGGTGATCAGTTCGCCTTCAGACCATTGACCATCTTTGTGAATGGCACGGAATCGGTACTCCGTTGGCTGGTAGGAAAAGCCAAGTTCTGCCCAGTTCAGAGCTTTTTTTGCGGGTAATGTAGTCTGTGGCGCCATGGGAATTGTCATTTTGTAAAACCTGTCTAGAGCGTGTTGGTCTGATATCAGCGGCCGGCATTATCCTTGATACGCGCTCAATCTACCACACTGGTGGGTCACATTAGACCTCACAGGATTGATTCACTGCAGCGGTACAGCACCTGTATGCGCTCTGATATACTCGCCCGCCATGAAAATCTCACTCGTAGACATCGGTGCCAATCTTGGCCATGAATCATTTGACCACGACTTGCCTGAGGTTATTCAGCGGGCCGTAGCGGCAGGTATTGTGCATCAACTGGTAACAGGGACAACCTTGGCTGCATCCCGGAAAGCCTTGAGTTTGTGTCATCAGTATCCGAATCTGTCTGCCACCGCAGGTATTCATCCGCACGAAGCATCCCATGCAGATACTGAGACCCTGCGAGGAATTCGCGCATTACTGGACGATCCGCTGATCAGGGCGGTCGGGGAAACCGGACTGGACTTTAACCGCGACTATTCGCCGCGTCCCATTCAGGAAAGCGTGTTTGCCGAGCATCTGTTGATGGCCGTGCAGACCGGCAAACCGGTATTTCTACATCAGCGTGACGCGCACAGCCGTTTTTACCCGATATTAAAAGACTATCGCGACCAACTGGCCGGTGGCGTGGTGCATTGTTTTACGGATGAAAAGACGGCGCTTTACGATTATCTGGACTTGGACATGTACATTGGCATCACCGGCTGGATCTGTGACGAGCGGCGCGGGCAGCATCTTCTGGAACTGGTCAAAGAAATTCCCCATGACCGGTTGTTATTGGAGACCGATGCGCCCTACCTGTTACCGCGCAGCCTGCGCCCGAAGCCAAAAAGCCGTCGCAATGAACCTGCCTATCTGACGGAGGTACTGCAGACTGTTGCGCACTTCTGTGAACGATCCCCTGCGTTGATTGCTGAAGAAACCACCGCTAATGCCCGTCGTTTGTTTGGCTTTTGATAAACGTCATTAGCTGGCCTGGATCAAATGGCCAGTTCAGTTCTGCTGCTGAATCAGCGATGCTGATCACTGGGATACGCAGACCATAGCGCTCAACCAGCGCCGCATCCTCGGCGATATCAACTGTGCGCCACTGCACCTGCGGATAATAACTTCGGCAATAGCGGAGAATTGCTTCGGCGTCGTCACACAGGTGGCAGCCGGCTGTGGAGAAGAGAACCAACAATCTCAGCCTCCTGTTATTTCTGACTTGTGACCGGGACGCACATCGTTGATGTCCAGCCCTTCAACAATCTCACGCACCAGAGGCGGACCACCGTAGATAAAACCGGTGTAGGTCTGCAGCAAACTGGCGCCAGCCTGCAGTTTCTCGCGTGCATCCTGCAGGCTACCGATACCACCGACCCCGATGATGGGCAGCTTGCCATCCAGCGCCAGGTTCAGCTCCCTGATAACGCGAGTGGAGGCAGCGCGCACCGGAGCGCCGCTCAAACCACCGGCTTGTGTGTGCAGAGGATTATCTTCCACTCCCGCACGCGATAAGGTGGTATTGGTTGCTGTCACGCCATCAACTGCAAATTCCAGCAGGCTGGCGGCGATCAAACCAATTTCCTCACTGTTCAGATCCGGGGCTATCTTGATGACCAGTGGGACATGACGCCCGTCAGCCAGCGTCAGTCTGTGTTGTGCCTGCTTGAGCACATCAAGCAACCTGCGCAGATCTTCGCCGTATTGCAGACTTCGCAGTCCCGGTGTGTTGGGAGACGATAAATTGACCACCACGTAGCTGGCCTGCGCCCAGGCTTTTGTTAACCCGATCAGGTAATCATCTGCCGCTTGGTCGACGGGGGTATCAAAATTTTTACCAATATTGATGCCCAGCACTCCTTTAAAGTGACTGCGACGGATCCTGTCAAGCGCATAATCCATGCCTTTGTTGTTAAAACCCATGCGATTGATGATGGCCTGCTGCGCGGGCAATCTGAATAATCGCGGCAACGGATTTCCGGGCTGCGGTCGTGGCGTCAGGGTGCCAATCTCGATAAATCCGAACCCCAGAGCTGCCAAACCATCGATGTGGTCAGCATTTTTATCCAGACCTGCCGCCAGCCCCAGCGCATTGGGAAACTCAATGCCCATGACAGTTAACGGCACTCCGCTGCCAGTGCGCGCTCCACCCAGCAAACCTTGCAGCTGAAGTGTACGAGCCCAATCCAGACTGCCCATGGCGATCAGATGAGAGGTTTCAGTTGGCAGGGTAAACAGCAATGAGCGGAACAGACCGTACATGAGATATCTCGTTTAAGAATGGCCAAAGAATAAAAAGCCGCTTTAACACAGTCATTGCAGCAGCGCCGGGCAGTATAAGTCAGCGCTTGCGACGACGCTGCCACATTCTATGACAATCTGATCCGAGCGCCTGCTAGACATCATGTTTAAATTGGTTACAATCGCTGACTTCCGGCCAGCAACCCGCTTCGCAGAACAGGTAAATTTATGAGTCATCACAACACAATAACAATACTGAGAACCTGGCTGACACAGCAGATCATCGGACAAGAGAAACTGGTCGATCGACTGTTGATAGCACTGTTGGCTGATGGCCATCTGTTAGTAGAAGGTGCTCCGGGACTGGCAAAGACCAAGGCCATTAAAGATCTGTCACGAGCCATCGAGGGTGACTTTCACCGTATCCAGTTCACTCCCGATCTGCTCCCCAGCGACATTACCGGTACCGAAATCTATCGCCCTGAAGACGGCTCTTTCCGTTTCCAGCCTGGCCCGATATTCCATAACCTTGTGCTGGCAGATGAAATCAACCGCGCGCCGGCAAAGGTACAGTCAGCATTGCTGGAAGCCATGGCTGAGCACCAGGTGTCAGTAGGCCGGGAATCGTTTAAGTTGCCACCCTTGTTTCTGGTCATGGCCACACAGAACCCAATTGAACAGGAAGGCACTTACCCACTGCCTGAAGCACAACTCGACCGTTTCCTGATGCACGTTTCCATCACCTACCCCACAGCGGAAGCAGAGCGCAGTATTCTGCAACTGGTCAGAAACGAAGCAAAAAATATCGCTCCAACAACGCCCGAAATTCTCAGTCAGGATGACCTGTTTGCGGCGCGGCAGGAAATTCTGGCCATGCATATGGCGCCCTCAGTTGAGGAGTACATTATCCAGCTGATTATGGCCACCCGTAATCCTGAGGTGTATGGCGCAGATCTGGCAGGATGGATAGATTTCGGCTCCAGCCCTCGCGGAACGATTGCCCTGGATCGCTGTGCCCGGGCGCACGCGTGGATCAAAGGTAATGATTTTGTCTCCCCCGATGATGTGCAGGCCGTATTGTTTGATGTTTTGCGTCACCGTGTTCTGCTCAGTTTTGAAGCCGAAGCCAGTGGCATCACTCCGGACAAAGTATTGGCGACCATTCTGGAGCGGGTTCCGTCAGCCTGATGCAACTGGCATGCTGATGCATCGACCACCACAGACTGAACAACCGCATTTCGCCAATTTCGGATTGCCCCACCCAGGCCCGGAGACACCATGAGCAAGTCGCCACGCATTCTGCCCCATCAGGCGCTTTATCAGGCCAAAGGGGCGGTCATTGGCCTGCACGATCTGTTATTACAACGTTACGCTGCCCGCACACTGGAATATGTATCGCACAAACGCTCTGTCGCCGGTATTTCAGGACAACACATGTCCAAAATACGTGGGCGGGGCATCGATTTTGAGGAATTTCGCCTTTATCAGGCCGGTGACGATATTCGCACCATTGACTGGCGCGTGACCGCAAGAATGGGCAAGCCCTATACCAAAGTCTTCCGCGAAGAGCGCGAGCGACCGGTGATCATCGCTGTTGATCAGTCCAGTTCAATGTTTTTCGGCAGCCATACGGCATTCAAGTCAGTGGTCGCCGCGCAAGCCGCCGCCATTTTCTGTTGGTTAGCAATTGATAATGGCGATAGAGTCGGAGGCTTGGTGTACGCCGATGATAATTACAGCCTTGTGCGTCCCAAGCGCAGCCGGCGTTCAGCACTGCATCTGTTAAACAAGATTCAGCTAGCCAACGCGGATCTGGCAGCACAAGTCACCAGCGGTGTAGCCCGACCTGAGCGCGATGAAGGCGGACTTGCGACAGCTCTGGGTCGTATCCGCCGCATTACCAAACCCGGCAGCACCTTGTATATCATCAGCGATTTCAGCAGTATCAATGAGGCTGGGTTCCAGTATCTCTACCAGATATCACTGCACAATAATGTGGTGTGCTGCTATGTGCACGACATGCTGGAAGAGAATCTGCCAGTGCCCGGTTACTACAACATTACCGACGGACGGGAAAAAGGCACGCTGAATACTTTCAGCAAAAAGGCGCGTGAAAATTATCAAAGTCTGTATCAGCAACGACTGGATCAATTGCAGGCCGAGCTGAATCGACTAAAAATTCCACTGCTGACACTCAGAACCGATCAACCGGTTGTAGAACGGATACATCAATGGACATCGCAGACGCTTTAAGTGAATTAGCTGACATACGCATGCCCGGCGAGGTCAGTTACTGGCCACTGGCGCCTGGTTGGTGGATCTTGGCGGCTTTGTTGCTGGCATTGGCGGTCTATGGCGTAATCCGGCTGCGCAAACGCTTGCTGCTGCAAAAACGTCTGAATGCGGCAATCAGTGAACTGTTCAATGCCCGTCAGCTGTTAAGCTCTGCTGGCGAAGACGACATGGCCAACCGGCTGATTTTTGTCAATACTGTCAACGCCGTGCTGCGCAGGGTTGCGTTATTGCACCTTGAGCATAACGCGGTGGCAGGGCTCAGCGGACACGCCTGGGTCAGCTTGATACGTCAGCATGACAAAGCTGGGCTGCTTAGTCTGGAACTTGCGCAGATACTGGCACAGGGCCGTTTTGCACGGCAATGTGATGTCGATGCGGATGCGCTGGAACTCATGGCGCGAGAATGGATTA
>CANHAR010000056.1 GCA_947458495.1 Gammaproteobacteria bacterium
ACTGGTGCCACCGGTGTAAAATCAGGCGGCGTTACTGGAAGTACTACCGGCGGCGTAACCACCGGCGGGGTTACAATTGGTGGCGTAACAACGGGTGGCGTAACAACGGGTGGCGTAACAACGGGTGGCGTGACCGGCGCAGCAACGGCAACTTCCTGCTGGACACGCTTAGAAGTAACTGTCTCAAGGAAGACTTCGGTCGCCGCGGTTTTTTCGTCGGCCTGTGGCGGCTGTTCTTGCACTGCGAGCGCGAGCGCAACCTCGTCGCGCATCATGTCCGGATCGCGCTCCAGCGTTGCCGGCAGCAATTCAGGCACGCCCCCGGCGCTTTGCATCTCCAGTACCTGAAGGGAACTGTCGCTAAGCTCTATGGCATTTGTCAGACAAGGGCCAAAGGTGTCCGCGCTGCACTCGCTGGAGAAAGGCGCCATGACAATCACACCTTCATTCACAGCTGCTCGCACAGACTGCTGGCTGGCGCTCACCACAAAATCAGTCCCGCGCACACCAATCGCAGCGATCGGCGTATTCAGACGGAAACGTTCTCGAGCCGAACTGGCGCCTCTACCGGAAATTGAGCGGGTAACGCCTTCTTTTAGATCAAGCTTGATTGAGGTGTCGCCTGGCTGATCCGCCAGAAAATCATACTGGACAATTTCCAGAATACTATCGGGACGCACGCTCACCAGAGCCTGGTCGATAAAACGTATATGAACATGGCCGTTGGACTCAGTCTGAATCCGATCGGTGGCATGCACCAAAGTACCTAGAGCTATCATGGTCCTTTGCTGCCCAGCACTCTCAATCCAGGCTCTGCCCAGTACCAAGCTGACTTCACCAACCGGCGGAAGAAACTCAGCAGCGACAGAAACCGCGAGACTGCCGGCATCAGCGACCCCAGACTGGGCAATTGCTGCAGTGGTGAGTGAACCCGACAAAATCAGGGCAACGCAGCATGTCAGCATCTGGCGCTTTTGCCCTGCTGTCAAAATAGTGTTGTCTGGATGTGGCGTCATGAGCACTAACCTCGATTTAGCACAGGCCCGTATCGTAACCGGCATACCCGTTTAGCTGAGTGACTACAATCACATAGTAGCGCTGTTTGCCACAGCCCTTCGCGTGAATTTGCTATTCCGGGCGCGATTACTATAATGACCCGGCCCGGCATTTTATAAAATCAGCCGTTTTTGAGGTCAAACTCAGGAAAAACACATTCATGCAGGTAACTCCTGAGCTTCTCAGTGCATTTCCCAGCCTGAAGCCTCTGCCACCAGCGACCCTTGCACGCCTCGCCCAAGAGTCTGAGGTTCGCAAGTTCGCGCGCCGGGGCGTGGTCATGACAGCCGGTGTCCGAGAGGAATTTGTGTGTTTTCTGTTTGAGGGCCGCCTGCAGGGCGTCGATTTCACAATCGATGGTCGCGAAGTTGGGCTTTATTTCGTGGAGCCCGGCGACTTTTGCGGAGAGCTGGGGATGTTTGACCACGGCCCGCAGCCGGAATTTGTCATCGCCCTGACCGCCGTCGTGACTGTGTTTGTGCCGATGGAAAGCCTGCGACTGGTCACTATGGAAAATCCCATGCTTCTGAAACTGCTGGGCCAGAGGCTGGCAGCTCGCGTCCGGCAGTTAACCCGCCAACGTTCTTTGCTCGGACTGCCCAACATCAGCCAGCGCGTGTGCTGTCAGTTGTGGCTGCTTGTATCAGACGATGCCAGACAGCATCTGCAGTCCAGCGTGATTAACAATCCACCTACGCATATGGAAATTGCCATTATGCTGAACCTCAGCCGTGAGACCGTCAGCCGTGTTTTTCAGATCCTGCAGACCCGCAATATTGTCCGTCGCGACGGCACCAGCCTGCTGCACGTTAGCGATTCTGCAGCGCTGAAGCGATTGGCTGACGGCTCTGAAGAGCTGTGACTGCGGTCACACACATTGCGGTAAGCAATTCTGCTCATTAGTCTTTTTTCAATATGCAGGTATATAATCACGCCATTCTTGAAGCCAGACTTGAATACGGAAGTGTTGATCACAACAATAGGGTTTTGTTGAAAGTCTGAAAAAGTACCACTGACGAAGATTATCTGATGAACAATACCAAGAAGACCGGGGGTTTCCCCGAACTCGCCGACGCACTTAAATCAATACGCAGTTATTTTATGTTCGCCGGATTATTCAGTGCAGCGGTGAACCTGCTGATGCTGGTGCCGATATTTTACATGCTGCAGGTTTACGACCGGGTGATGACCAGTGGCAGCTTGCCAACGCTGACCATGCTGACGCTGCTGATGTTGTTTCTGACCCTGGCGATGGGCGGGTTTGAATGGGTGCGATCCATGATTCTGATCAGTGCCAGTAACCGCATTGAACACAAATTGCGCACACGGGTTTTTGATGCTGCGTTTAAAAACGCGCTTTACACCGGCAATACCGGCAGCAGTAATCAGGCCATGTCTGATCTATCTAATTTGCGGCAGTTTTTGACCGGCAACGGCATATTTGCGTTTTTTGATGCGCCATGGTTCCCGATTTATGTAGGCGTGATGTTTATGTTTCATCCCTGGTTCGGCATTGTGGCCATTATCTCAGGCATTGTGATGGTGGCATTTGCGTTTACCACGGAGATGGTGACCACCAAGAAGTTAAAGGATGCCAATACCAAGGCAAGCCGCGTTGGCGCACAGATCAATGGTAGCCTGCGTAACGCCGAAGTAATTGCCGCGATGGGCATGGGTAACAATATCCGCAACCAACAGGAGAAGCAGTCTGATGAAGTGTTGGTTCTGCAAACCGAGGCCAGCCAGTCAGCTGCCGGACTGACCAGTCTTTCCAAAACCTTCCGTATGGCAGTGCAATCCCTCATTCTTGGCTTGGGTGCATTACTTGCCCTTCAGCAACAAATTTCCCCTGGCATGGTGATTGCCGGCTCTATGCTGTTGGGACGCGCACTGGCGCCAATCGATATTCTGGTCGGTACCTGGAAGGGCTTTTCTGTCGCCAGGGCCCAATATGAGCGCCTGGGTCAACTGCTGGAGAATATTCAGGCCGAGAAAGACACCATGACCCTGCCGGCGCCCAGGGGAAATCTAAGCCTGTCGCAAGTGGCAATTGTCCCGCCCGGGTCACGGACACCCGTTGTGCAAGGCGTCAACATTGAACTGTCAGCCGGTGAAGCTTTGGGTATTGTCGGCCCAAGCGCCTCAGGTAAATCGACGCTTGCGCGCGCTATCCTGGGTATCTGGCCGGCAGCCAATGGCAAGGTGAGACTGGACGGCGCCGACATCAGCACCTGGAAGCGCACGGAGCTGGGGCCCTATGTGGGATACCTGCCACAAGATATTGAACTGTTTGACGGCAGCATTTCGGAAAATATCTGTCGGTTTGGGCCGATTGACTCTCAAGCAATTGTCGCGGCTGCTCAAATGGCCGGTGTGCATGAGATGATTTTACGCCTGCCACAGGGTTACGACACAGTAATCGGCAGCAACTCCGGCGCACTGTCTGGCGGTCAACGCCAGCGAATTGGTCTGGCACGGGCCGTTTACGGCAAGCCAACACTATTGGTCTTGGATGAACCAAATTCTAATCTCGATGACCAGGGCGAGCGTGAACTGGTTCAGGCACTGCTGCGCATCAAGGCAGAGGGTTGCACCGTGATTGTAATCTCGCACCGCACCATGGTGCTTCACAGCATGGACAAGTTGCTGGTGATGAAAGATGGCTCGCCAGTTGCTTTTGGGCCGCGAGAACAAGTGCTCGCGAGTCTGATGGCCCAAGGCGAAGCTAAACGCGCGTAGATCAGTTTTCGACAGCTACTTTTAAAATAAAGTTGCCAACGTAATTTTTGTAGGGTGGATATTGACAGTGGCACGGATAATCGAACATTCAAATAAACCAGCCGGCGAACAGGCAAGCGTCGTTGCCAGCGACAAAGCATCCGGTAGTGCGGTGATCACCTCCATGAACAAGCCCAAAAACATCGGACTACTGATGTTTTTTCTGGTGTTTGGCGTGTTTGGTATCTGGGCATCCGTCGCGCCGATTGAGGGTGCTGCGCATGCACCTGGCTCAGTGACGGTACGCTCCAACCGCCAGCTGGTTCAGCATCTGGAAGGCGGTATCGTTAAAGAAATAGTGGCCCGCAATGGTGATCGGGTTCGGGCTGGCGATGCCTTGCTGATCCTTGATGACACTCAGCCCCTGGCGCAGCTGGAAATTACCAACCTGCAGTATCTGGCGATGAGTGCGATGGAGGCAAGACTGATTGCTGAGCGCGATGGCCTTGAGCAAATTAACTTCCCTGCAGACTTGTCAACGCTTGCTCAGAACGCTGAGTCGGAAATTTCATCACAAACTCAAGTTTTTTTGACCCGCAAAGCGGCACTGGATGGCAGTGTTGAAGTTCTGGAGCAGCGCATCGGTCAGTTGCAATCCCGTTTGGGCGGTCTGCGCGCCCTGCAGCAAAGCAAACAGGATCTTGCAGACTCATTTGCAGAGGAATTGCGCGATGTGCAGTCGTTGTTAGTTGAAGGTTTTGCCGATAAAAACCGCGTACGTGAACTGGAGCGCAATGCCGCGCAGTTGCGTGGCGAAGCCGCTGAATTGACCGCCAATATTTCATCAACTGAAATTGAAATAGGCGAGACGCGTTTGCAGATACTGCAACAAGAGCGTGAGTTTCAGAACGGGGTTGCCAATGAACTGGCTGAAGTACAGACAGGACTTAAAGATGCGAATGAGCGGCTAACCGCCTTACGATCCATTGTGCAGCGCACCACTATCACCGCTCCAGTCGACGGCATAGTCAACGGCATGCAGGTTCATACAGTGGGTGGTGTGGTGCCGCCCGGTCAGCCGTTGGCTGACATCGTGCCGCAAAACGAGGAGCTTATTGTCGAGGCGCGCATTTCGCCTATGGACATTGATCGCGTCGCGATCGGTCAGGAAGCAATGGTGCGTTTTTCAAGTTTCTCCAGTTCGGTACCCAACATATTCGGAAATGTGATTAACGTGTCTGCCGATGCACTGGCAGATCCGAACACTGGCATGGCTTATTACAGTGCTCGCGTGGAGGTCACTCCGGAAGGATTGAGAGACCTCGGCAGTCTGACTCTGATACCTGGAATGCCGGCAGATGTGTTTATTTCTACCGGTTCGCGCACCTTGCTCCAGTACATGATGAAGCCCATTTCAAGTGCGATGGCGCGCAGCTTTATAGAAGATTGATGCCTATGAAACGTCTGTGCACAACAATTTCAAATGCGTCCTTTGCCGGCTCGTCTCGTCGCACACTGGCCAGCGCCAGTCTGTTGTTAATTGCGGCACTTGGCGCTTATTCGCCAATGGCGGCGTTGTCCCAGACAGTTGAATCGCAAAACGAAAGCAGCAGCGCGCTGGAAACAGGCATCGGTCAGACCTTGGAAGATTTTTTTACCGCAGCATTGGAATACAGTCCACGACTGCAGGTCGCAGACGCCAGACGTGACATCGGCGCTGCGCGTCGGCGCGGCGCCAATGGCCAACTGCTACCACAAATCAGCGCCAGCGCCAGCTTGTCTGACAATCGTCAGGATGCCCTGAATCGTGTCAGCGAATACAGCGGTGAACGCCTTGCTCTGGTGCTGCGACAGGTGCTGTTTGACTGGCGTATTTTTTCACAGCGTGGCCAGGCGTATGCGATGGAAAACCAGATGGAAGCGGAGTACTTCGCGGAATTGTCTGTGGTATTGACCAGCGTAGCCGAGCGTTACTTTGATGTGCTGCAGGCAGAAGACGCATTGCGATCCATTCGATCTGAACGCGAGTCTGTCAGTAATCAGGTTAACCAGGTGGAGCGCTTGTATGGTCTGCAGATGGCGCAGATCACTGATTTGTATGATGCGCAGGCGCGATTGTCTGCTGTTGAGGCTGAAGAATTATTGCTGTCCAGCGACGTCACGCTAACCCGCGATGCCTTGCGTTCGGTTAGCGGTATCGGTGTCGGTAACCTGTATGTGCTGGGGGAGAATGCGGATTTGCCGGATGTGGACGGCACTGCAGAAGACTGGGTGCAGCGGGCCAGACAGGGTAATCATCAAATTCGTGCACGCGAGTATTCAGTCGAAATCGCGGACCGTCGGGTATCTGAGCAACGTGGCGCTTATATGCCCCGCGTAAATCTTATTGTCCAGCAACAACGCTCCGATCTGGGTTTTGACAATGTCCCTATCAACCGCACGGATACCGGCTATATTGGCCTGGATATTTCGATGCCGCTATTTGCCGGTGGCTCGATCCGCGCCGGTGTTAGTGAAGCGGTCAGCCAGCAATCAATTGCCCGCAGTGAGCTACGACAGCTGAATCTGGATGTCAGCGAGCAAACAAGGCTGTCGTTTCTGCGGCTCAAAGCAGCTGAGCGCCAGATTGAAGCCTCCGAAAAACTACTTGAATCACGCACCCTGGCAACGACCGCAAGACGCCGGGGCTTTGAATTGGGCACCGTCACCAGTGTGAGTGTGCTTGATGCGGTGCGTGAACAGTTTGTGGCCGAGCGCGATCTGCAGCGTATCCGTTACGACTATATCCGCCTGAGCCTGTACTTGCGGCGGGACGCCGGGGTACTCAGCTCTGATGATCTGGTGGATATCGGCAGCCGGCTTGATCAACCGCTGCCGTAAATCAAGGCATGAGGCTTCACTAGCCAGGTTTACTCCACCAGCAAATTAATTGCCTGCTGGTGGAAATACAACTCGGACGGGTTGCTGTCCAAGCCATATCCCATCAGAAAATCGACACTGATGGTGGTAATGTTCAAATCCGCCGCTGCAAAATTTTTGATTATTTCGAGCTTCTCTACCGCCTTAAGGACTCGACGTTCAGCGACTGGCACCGGTTCAACAGAGGGCCTGTAAGTGACAAAACTGCCGGCCGCATTTTTCACCAGCGTTTCACCATCACTGGTAATCGCCGCCATCACCAGAAAACCCGGCTGCCCCTGATGTCGCGGATCAATGTGAATCTCACCCAACACATCAAAGCGCTGAGCTGGTGTCACGCGGTTGCTGAAGGTTTGTCCGCCATCGCGGGTAATGCCGCCAAAAAAGCGCGCCTCTGACTGCCCGCCCTGGAAACTTTGACTCCCTGCCAGCGGCAACAAAGCTGGCGAGGTGGAGGTAACCGATAAACGATAAGGGCCTGTGTTGGTCAAGCCACTACAGACATCCTGCAGACTGCTGTAGGTGTTGACCATCACAATATAGCGACCCGGCGTTAGATCCGCCTGAACCGACGGAGTACAGTTACCCTGGCGACTTTCACCGGTCTGCAGAATTTTCAGCTTTTCATCCGCCAACAACAAAACACCATGCAGAGCGCCACCGGCTCTGCTCATACCAATATTGACGCGTTTGTTTTGCGTGACATCAAACGTGTAGATGTCTACAAAGCTGGTATCGCTACCACCAACAATCAGCTGTTGTACGCGGCAGTCCCCGTTGGACAGTTGCCCGGCCAACCAACCAAAGCGCAACGCTGTGTTTGTGCAGTTTTTGAGGCCACCATACAGGGTGTTGGCGCCATCGATGTCATCCTGCTGCAATCTAGACAGGCTACTGATGCGCTCATTCATGATCGCGGGGTAGGTATTGTCGTGGCCAAGTCCCAGCACATGACCCAACTCATGCAAAGCCACACGCCTGAAATCGAATTCCGTTCTGCCGTTGGCGCCGCCGCGCGGAGGACCATCGTAAACATCAAAATTCAGATTGGCATTAAAGACAATGTCCGCCTCAACAATATCAGCAGACCCGAGGATATTTGGCTCCTGAAAGTACAACGTGACGGCCAGCGTGGTATCAGGGAGCGCCCTACCACATTGTGTTGCCCGAAAATCTGAGCCGTTAAGAAGGTCAGGCCGCTGCCCCGCTGTATAGCCAGAACACGGGTCCCGGTATTCGTTAATGATGTTGAATGTAAAGTCGGTTTTGTCGTTCCATTGACGCGCTGCTTCCGCCATGGCATCTGCCCACTTGATGCCGCTGCGCGACACACCAGGCACGTTGACATACACCGTGGTGACCGCGCCTGGCCATTTACTGCCATTGGTGCCAATGTCATACGCCTGCGATCCGCTGAAAACGCCTGTTAACATCAGCAACCATACCAGACGCTTCATCAGGGCACCTGCCTTTGCATGTCCAGCATCAACTGCAGCTGCCCGCGGAATTCATCAGCACTCATGGCCGACTCCGCCGGCAGGTCATGATCAACAATGACACCTCGGGCTGCACCGTTGTCATCCAGCACCGGCAAAGCATCACCCACACGCTCGGTAACGGTGTCTGCCTGAGGCTCAACCGCTAACGCAATACCGGTGACGGGCGCGTGTTCAGCAGACAGCACCCGTGTTTCCCCGTTCGCATCTGTTTCCAGCAAAAAATGCCCTTGTGACCAACCGACCAGCGGATGAATCAGGGTTTCCTGCAGTGACTCAACAAAAAAGATGCCGGTGTCACCTTGTGCTGGCGTTTGCATGCCTTGCACCACCAACCGGCGGCCGTCCACTTCACCACCTAAAAACTGCAGGGTAATACGGGTATCGGCGTAGTTGCCTTTGATGACGCTGATTACCTCAAAGGTGACATTGGTATGGATACTTCGCGGCCCGGCTTGCACTGCTTCAACATCGGTGACGCGGCCTTCAAAAATCAGTTCTGCGCTCTCCGCCACTTCTTCAAAGGACAGTTGCAGCACGGTGGTGGCGAACGCCGGCACGCTCAGGCTTACCAGCAATACGCTGATCAATGACAGCCAGCGCGACAAGCTCAGCGTTTGCTCAGCAAATCTGTGCCTGAAAACCCTGTGTGTTAACTGCTTTTGCATCAAGAACATTTGCATTAACAAAACTTCTCTCCCGAGACTATTTGGCTTAAAACCACAGTTATCATGGTCACCACCCCGCATTAACTGTTGCGCATGGCATTGATAACCTTAATCAGTTCGTGGCGCCAGTGTTCCGGCGCACAATGCAGCTGAGCGATGGTGTCTTGCTTGTCTAACACGCTGAACGATGGTCGTTTTGCGGGTGTCGGGTAGGCTGTTCCCGGGATCGGCCGGATCGGCACCGCTTTGTTTAATAGCCCGGCCCGGAGCGCTTCATCCTGAATAGCGACCGCAAAATCATACCAGCTGGCGACACCGGCATCACTCCAGTGCAGGATACCCGCCGGTTTGTGCTGCAGCGCGGCATCAATACAACGCGCCAGACCCCATGTGGATGTGGGTGTACCAATCTGATCGTCGACCACACTCAGACTGTCTTTTTCAGCCATCAGTCGCAACATGGTTTTCAGGAAATTGCGGCCAAACTGCGAGTATACCCACGACGTGCGCAGCACCAGACTGTTGGCAGGGGCCAAATAGCGCACATGAAGCTCGCCTTCCAGCTTGGTGCGGCCATAGATGCTCAGCGGATCGGTTTGATCTGTCGGCGTGTAGGGCCGGTACATTCGTCCACTGAAGACAAAATCGGTTGAAATGTGCAGCAACCACGTTTGATTTTCTGCTGCCCAACTGGCCAGATATTTCGGGCCGGCTGCATTGGCGGCGCGCGCAGTCAGGTCGTCCTGCTCGGCCGCATCCACAGCGGTATACGCCGCAGCATTGATGATGGCGTCGGGTTTGATTTCTGACAATCGGGCACGCAGTTGTGACTCGTTGCTGATGTCCAGCTCTGCACGAGTCAGCGCGATGACTTCATGACCGGCCGGTGGCAGTGTCTGCTGCAAGGTCAGACCCAGCTGCCCTTGCGCTCCCAGCAGTACAATTTTCATTCGTTATCCTCGGTACGGCTGTGGCAACAGGGTGGGTTCAGGTTGGTGAAGTCAGATAGGCCGGCGCATCTGCAAAGACCAACCCGCGGCGGTCTTTGTCTGACAGCATCGGTTCAGTGCCCGCCGCGATTGGCCAGTCGATGGCCAGCGCCGGGTCGTTCCACAACAGGCTGTGCTCGTCATCGGGGGCATAATAGTCGGAACATTTGTACACCATCTCGGCAGTGGCGCTCATCACGTAAAAGCCATGTGCAAACCCGGGCGGCACCCATAACTGCAATTTGTTTTCTGCCGACAAGACCATGCCAACGCTATGCCCGAAGGTCGGAGAATCTGCGCGCATATCCACCGCCACATCATAAATTTCGCCCTGCACAACACGCACCAGTTTGCCTTGCGGTTTTTTCAGCTGATAGTGCAGGCCACGCAGAATGCCTTGACCCGAGCGGCTGTGGTTGTCTTGCACAAAGCGAGTGCCCGGCAGTGTGGTATCAAAAAATGACTGCCGGAACACTTCCATAAAAAATCCGCGATGATCGCCATAGACCGTGGGCTCAAACAGCAACACATCGAGGATGGCGGTAGGGGTGATTTTCATAGTTGGGCGAGTACTCCAGGGTTGGGATCATTCCACAATGTTGCTCAAAAAGTTTTCTGTATCACTTGCGGATCAGCTTCAACAGATATTGACCGTAGCCGCTTTTTGACAAGGGCGCAGCCAGTGCACGCAACTGGTGTTCATCAATAAAACCATTGTGGTAAGCAATCTCCTCCGGGCAGGCAATTTTTAAACCCTGGCGCTCTTCAAGCACACGTATGAAGTTAGCCGCATCCAGCAAAGACTGCACAGTCCCGGTATCCAGCCACGCCGTGCCGCGGTTGAACAGCTCAACCTTCAGATCGCCGCGCGCCAGGTACACCTTGTTGACGTCGGTGATCTCAAGCTCCCCGCGCGCAGACGGTTTGATAGTTTTGGCAACATTCACCACGTCGTTGTCATAAAGATAGAGCCCGGTCACCGCATAATTGGACTTGGGTTTCAGGGGCTTTTCCTCGAGATCCACGGCAACGTTGTTTTCGTCCAGCGCGACTACACCATAACGCTCGGGGTCATTGACGTAGTATGCAAACACCGTTGCGCCTTTTTCCTGCCGCACGGCATTTTGCAGTTTGTCTTCGAGCGCATTGCCGTAAAAAATATTGTCGCCCAGAATCAGGCAGACACTGTCGTCACCAATAAACGATTCACCGATCAGGAAGGCCTGTGCGAGTCCGTCCGGGCTGGGCTGTTCGGCATACTGCAAACTGATGCCCCATTTGCTGCCGTCACCCAGCAAGTGCCGGTAAAGCGGCAAATCTGCCGGCGTGGTGATAATCAGAATTTCGCGAATGCCGGCCTGAAGCAGGGTGCAAAGCGGGTAATAAATCATGGGTTTGTCGTAAACCGGCATCAGCTGCTTACTGACAGAAATGGTCATGGGATGTAACCGTGTTCCCGTACCGCCCGCCAGAATGATGCCTTTTGTGGTCTGTTTGCGGGCTGTTGTAGGTATGGGCTGCATAGTCAAATCCTGCGTAACGCTACTGATCCATGGCTGCCACAATCTGCGGCAGGGTGTTAAAAAATGTCGAGCGGGGAGTATAGCCAAGTTGGGCAAGGCTTGCCGCACTGTCCGCGCGGTAATTACGGGTCAGCGCACGATATGAACGCAATCCGGGAGAGTTCTTCAGTGGCAACAATCGACCCGCTATTTCCAGCATCAAGGCTGCGGCAAAAAACAGTTGCCGCGGGGTTGCCCAAGCCGGCTGGACCTTCCCAAAGGCCTCGCGCATGGCTTTTTCAACCTGCTTGATTTGATAGGACTCGCCATCACTGAGCACGTAAACCGGCGCAGCGGCCGAGGCCTTGTTTGTGTCAGTATTCGGATGAGCCTGCTGAGCAACCAGTATCAACGCAGCACACAAATCCTCCACCCCGATCATGGAAAAGGCGTTGTCAACGTGCGGTAACGGCAGCAACACGCCTCTGCGAATCAAGCGTAGCAAGGTCATCAGATTGCCTTTCATGCCGGGGCCGTACACATTGACCGGTCGCACAATGCTGACGGCCAATTTTCCTTGTGCATGAGCTTCATTCAATAATTGCTCTGCCTGCCACTTGGAATCACCATACGCGGTGCGCGGCCGGTCATACGCCGGATCTGCGAGGATGCTGCTCACATAAACAAAATGTCGGACACCTGCGTCGACTGCTGCGTTCAACAGATGTTGTGTTCCGGCGACATTAACCGCATACAGATGCCGTGTCTGTGCATGATTGACATGAGCGTACGCTGCCAGATGAAAAACCGTATCAATGCCGTCGCATACGGATCCAAGACTGGCGGGTAACAGCAAGTCATGCGCTGGCCTGCTTAACACCTGGACAGGTAATGCAGATTGTTGCAGATGCCTGAGCAGCGTTTGTCCGACAAAACCCGTTGCTCCGCTGACCAGCACTGGCAAAGCCGCTGCGGTGCTCATACCCAGCGCCAACCGTGAGTGTTGAAAAATCGCAGCAATGATCGGCCAAACATCAGAATGTGCCGCAAACCCTTGCGCGCACTGTGGCCACCCAGATGCGTGATGTTCATGGTGGGGACATAACTCAGGGAACCCAATTGATGGGCGCGTATCGACAAGTCAAAGTCCTCAAAATACAGAAAATATCCGGGATCAAAACCATTCAGGGATTGCAGCGGCGCATGCCGGAACAGCATAAAACAACCGCTGATCAGCGGAATGTCTTCCGTGGGCTTGTCCCGAGGCAGGTCTGACATTTCATAATGGTCGAGGCGGTGCCGGAACATCGCCTTGACCCGGGCGGGCGCAAAACCTCTGAGTAAAAAGTCCAACACACTGGGAAAGCGCTTGCACGCTGACACACTATCGCCATGACCGTTTTGCACTGCAGGCGCTACCGCCACAGCGTGTGGGTGTGCTGTCAGCCACGCCAAGCCTTGTACCAGGGCATCCTTTGCCAGGAACACGTCCGGATTTAAAATCAGATAAAAATCCTGAGTGCGAGCCGCGAGTCGTTCAATCACCAGATTGTGACCACGACCATAACCGATATTGCCATGCCCGCTGATCAATTTCCGGGTACAGGGTATGGTTGGCGTGGGCAATCCATCCAGCAGCGACAGCAATCTCTGCTGATTCTGCGGCGCATCGGCATTGTCCACGAGGGTAATCCTCAACTCAGTCATCAGCCCTGCCAAAAAGGCCTCATCCGCGGCTATTTGCAGAGATTCCAAGACGTTGGTAATGACCGGCACATCGAGGTGGTAAACCACAACAGAGACTGTCAGGCAGGGTTGAGAGGCCGGCGCAGTCATTTATTCGGTAATGATCCTGTCGCCAAACGGTGTACGGATTAAACGACCTCCCGGCGGCACGTCGGAGGGATCAATCCGGCGAGGGCGGAAGCGTTCCCCCTCCATCACTTCAATCACTTCCAGAGGCATGCCTTCACTTTCTGCCCGTTCACGTGCAGCACGCAGCGCTGCGGCAAAGGGATTATCCGAAGGAACTTCACTGGCCATGGACTCGGAAGTGGTGACAACGGCAGTATCCGCAGTAGCTACCGGTTGCGGAGCAGGTGCCAGTGGTGACGCCGTGGCGATGCTCAGACGCGCTTCTGTGCCACTGGTGCAACGGACGCCTTTGTCAGTCCTCTCCACGCAAGGTGATGACGCCGGGTGCAAGACCACCAGTTCACGAGCATTGGTTGCCGACACCATGTAACCGGGAAATCCGGGAATCTCAACCGGCATATTGGGATGAAGATCGACCGACACAACAACGCCGGATGGGTTGCGCAGCATTGCCCGCCAGCGACTACCCATGCGGCTGGTGCCAATCAAACTAAAGGGCTCAATATTACTTGGGGCAATTGTTGATGAGGGAACAGACAGAATTTGTTCAGGCGAAGGCTGAGCCTGTCGCTCAATCGGTTCAAACAGGTTCAGCGTCTGTGCATTTTGTGCGGCAGCGCTACTGACCAGCAGGGTGAACATCAGCGCCAGCACAGACTTGACCCACTTATCGCTGTTTCTGTCTGACATGTTCGACCCCGGCCACGTGTGTTTGTAAGAACTATGACGCAGGATGTTAACGTCTAGTTTGCTCAGTTTCAAAATTGTGTGCTGACAAAATATGGGTTTAGGGCTTTTTGTGCAGCCTGCGCCAGATCAAGACTTAAATCGTCTGGCTGATAGGCATAAAAAGCTTCCGCATGACTAC
>CANHAR010000057.1 GCA_947458495.1 Gammaproteobacteria bacterium
CCTTAGAATCCAGGTGACATGCACAACAGCAAGTATGATTGCAAGATAGGCCAATCTATGGATCACTCTCCATTTTTTACCAAGCTTACGAACAACTGATTTGGGCGATGTCGCACCAAGCAATGCCAAAATCAAAAAAGCAGTAAACCCTACCGTTATGTATGGCCTTTCAAGAATATCGCTACCGATCTCTGACCATCGCAATTCGAGTAAAAATAATACATAAACCAAGAGGTGTAACGAGGCATAGAAAAGGGAATAGAGCCCGAACGTTCTTCTTAGGGGCGCTAGTTTTGACAGTCTGAATAGCTCCCTGAGAGGTGTTATGGAAAGACTAACAAGCAAGAACCGAATAGACCATCGCCCTGTCTCCAAAGCTAGAGCGCGGGCTGGATCGGCACCGAGCGAATTCTGAATCACACCCCAGACCATCATGAAGAATGGCAAAATGGCTGCAAAGCTCAAAATCAACTTAACCAAGTGCCAATTCAACAACTGGCGTCGATCACTTCTCGTTTTCGAAAACAACACCTGGTTCCACCATTAGTAATACCGGGCAAGATCCATCCCCTGATAAAGATGAGCTACCTGATCTGCATAACCATTAAACATCAGCGTTGACTGACGAGCCGGACTGAATAAGGTGCGGGGCAATCTTGTCTCCATATCCTGCCTCCATCTGGGATGATGAACCTCTGGGTTTACATTCGCGTAAAAGCCATATTCACTTGATTGCAACAGATTCCAACTCGTCGGTGGCTCCTGCTCGGTAAATGATATTTTGACAATCGACTTAATGCTCTTGAAACCATATTTCCAAGGAACAACAAGCCTTATTGGAGCGCCATTCTGCGGAGGCATGTAGTTACCATAAACACCAACTGCGAGAAAACTGAGAGGGTGCATAGCCTCGTCCATTCGCAGCCCCTCAACATAAGGCCAATTAATAATACTAAACCTGCTTGCTTGCCCGGGCATCTGTTCAGGATCAACCAGCGTCTCAAAGGCTACATATTTTGCTTTCGACGTGGGTGAAACACTTTTTATTAGATCACCAAGCGAAAAACCAATCCAAGGTATCACCATAGACCAGCGCTCAACACACCTTAATCGGTAAATGCGTTCTTCAAGCATATGCGGTTTCAACAGATCTTCGAGATGATAGACACCCGGCTTATCGACCTCCCCAGCGATTTCAACCGACCAAGGATCAACCTTGAATGACTGGGCTCGTCTGGAAGGATCTTCTTTGTCGGTTCCGAATTCATAAAAATTGTTGAAGCTAACAACATCCTGATAAGGAGTAAGGTCTTCATCAGTCCAGTATGAGCCGCCTCGTTGAGCCGGACTAATCGCTGAAAACTTCTCCACCCACCATTCAGCCGGCGGACTTCTGACCAAGTCAGCCGGAGCTCTTGCACGCAGTGCATCACCATCAGCAGCGCTAAGCACGCTAGGAACCATACTCGAAGCCCCGGCGAAGATGCCGGCTGTCTTGAGGGCGTCTGACATAAACTGTCTGCGGTTACGGTAAATAGACTCTGGGGTGATCTCCGAAGGATTAATGTCTGTAGCACTTTTTATCAGCATAATTTGATTTCCAAATTCCGTTACCGATTAACGAGGTTTTTCGTTACTACGAGCCAGCCTAATGTTTAGAACGAGCTTTCATCCCCTTTCTTACGCCGAGCCCGGTTGGTCAGTTTTGCGTCTTCGCGAATTTAACTTCCGATAAAGCGCCATAAGTGGACCTGATGCAACATAAAACAGACACATAACCAACAAAACTTCATGAGGTTTTTGGGCTATCACAACCAACAGGACAACAGCCATGAGAAATACTACATAAGGCACTGTACCCTTGAAGTGAATTTCTTTGAAACTGTAATATCGGTAATTGGACACCATCAATAGTCCCGTCAAAGCCGTTAACAACGCAGTCAAAACCGCCACCGCCATTCCAGGATCAACGTCGTATTTGGCTGCGACCCAAACACTGAAGGTTACCAATCCTGCCGCAACAGGGCTTTGCAATCCAACAAAAAAGCGCTTGTCTACTGTGCCCAGTTGAACGTTGAACCGAGCGAGTCTAAGTGCTGCGCAGGACATATATATAAAACTGGCTGCCCAGCCTGCATTTCCGAGCGATGACAGAGCAAAGCTGAACACGATCAATGCAGGAGCAACCCCAAAGGAAACCATATCGGCAAGACTGTCGAACTGCGCCCCAAAAGCACTTTGAGTGTTGGTTAAGCGAGCAACTCGGCCATCCAGACCATCCATCACTGAAGCGATCAGAATAGCCCACCCAGCCGCATTAAAATTACCACTCATGCCTGCGATAATCGCATAAAAACCAGCGAACAAAGCACCCAGAGTCAGCAGATTTGGTAACAGATAAATGCCTTTACGAATTACCTTTTTGCCATCAAGAGATACAAATTCTTCATGCTCATCAATTGGCAGGAGACCAGTGTCGCTATCTTTATCAGATACCTGCTGAGATTCGTGATTCTTTTCCATCAAAATGTAGCCCCTCACCCCGAATTGACCTGATTATACACACGACGGAGAACACTTATAGCATGTCTATTCGATCAGAAGTCCACTTGCTTCCGCCTCTGACCAGAAGGCAGCGATTAAGGGGTCTGACATCTTTCGCTTGATTGCACAAAGTCCGATTACAAACGGTTCAAGCTCTGTCATTACAGGCAAAATGCGAAGCTTGGCTCGCATTGGACTGTTATCTAACACCAGCTTCGGAACGATTGCTATCCCGCACCCGAGACTGGCCATACTGACCATCGCTTCATGGCCTCTAACCTGTGCGTAAATCAAGGGTGATATACCTCTGCTTGAGAACCACTCTACAACCCTTGTTCGTGTCAGACCGGTTTCAGGCATCAGCACTGGCAATGTTTTCCAGTTAATGTCGCTCTCAGAGGCGATATCTCTGATCAACTGCTGCACTGGGCAATCTACAGCAGGACCGATGCACACAAGAGCCGACCGTGCCAGAGGGAGGAACACTAACTTATCCGATAGCCTCGGTGGCAATGCCGCAATCACTACGTCATCCATTCCATTGGAAACACGCACTAACGCCTCGGCTGAGTCACCGGTATGTAACTGAAGCTCAATGTGTGGGTAGCTTTTTCGAAATCTATCCAGCAAATCATGCAAAAAACTATAACTTGCTGTCACCGAGCAAAAGAGACTCAACTGGCCGCGCAAATCCGTTGACTGTTCCTGAATGGTTGATCGCAGCCTGGACAAACCTTCGAGGGTTTTGATTGCATAGTCTCTGAGAAAGAATCCTGGTTTGGTCAGCGTCACTGTCCGGTTATCGCGCTCAAACAACTCCACGTCAAGCTCCTGCTCCAGACGCTGTATAGAGCGAGTCAGGCCAGACGGACTGATGTGCAGCTCACGGCTGCTTCTGGCGAAATGCAAGGAATTACTTAAATGCAGAAAATAACGCAGATCTCGCAAGTCCATGACTTCGATACCTCACCTTAACCAAACCAAAACTTAGGGACGCAGCATCATTTCACAATTCAGAACAATAGATTGCATATATATCATTTTACGCAATCACGCAAAATGACTATCATTGCCTATCGCAACCAACCCAACAAGGTGAAAATAATGAATTATTTCAACATACTACCACTAAGGCTCCAGCTGGAACAGCTTGGAAAATGTCGTTTTATGGATCGTAACGAGTTTTCAGACGGTGCTAACAAACTGCTCGGAATGAAAATTGTAATTGTAGGATGCGGCGCTCAAGGCCTGAATCAAGGCTTGAACATGCGCGACAGCGGTCTGGATATCAGTTACGCGCTGCGCAAAGAAGCGATAGCCGAGAAAAGGCAATCCTGGAAGAACGCCAGTGAAAACGGCTTTAACGTTGGCACTTATGAAGAACTGATACCAAAAGCTGATCTGGTGCTGAATCTCACTCCGGATAAACAACACACTTCAGTTGTGAACCAGATCATGCCCTTGATGAAAAGCGATGCCTGCCTCGCTTACTCGCATGGCTTCAATATCGTTGAAGAGGGCATGCAGATCCGTAAGGACCTGACGGTTATTATGGTCGCACCCAAGTGCCCTGGCTCGGAAGTACGAGAAGAATATAAGCGTGGTTTTGGTGTACCAACACTTATCGCAGTGCATCCCGAAAACGATCCGCGTGGTGATGGCCTTGAGTTGGCCAAGGCATATGCAGCAGCGACCGGTGGTCACCGCGCAGGCGTCCTTGAATCTTCATTTATAGCCGAAGTCAAATCTGATCTGATGGGCGAACAGACTATTCTGTGTGGCATGCTTCAGGCCGGTTCGATTCTTTGTTATAACCGCATGATCGAGAAAGGCGTGGACTCTGGCTACGCCTCTAAGCTTATTCAACACGGCTGGGAAGTGGTTTCTGAAGGACTAAAACACGGCGGCATCACCAACATGATGGACCGCTTGTCGAATCCGGCTAAACTGATTGCCAATGCATTGGCTCAAGAACTAAAGTCAATTATGGCGCCATTGTTCCAAAAACATATGGACGACATCATCAGTGGCGAGTTCTCGCGTGGCATGATGGAAGATTGGGCCAATGACGACAAGAAACTTCTGACGTGGCGAGAGGAAACTGCAGAAACTGCATTCGAGAAGTCAACGGCAGGCAGCATGGCAATTTCTGAACAAGAGTATTATGACAACGGTGTTTTGATCGCTGCTATGCTCAAAGCAGGCGTAGAACTGGCTTTCGAAACGATGACTGCTGCAGGAATTATCGAAGAGTCAGCCTATTATGAATCTCTGCACGAAACACCGTTGATCGCAAACTTGATTGGCCGCAAGAAGCTCTACGAAATGAATAAAGTGATATCAGACACTGCGGAGTACGGCTGCTACCTGTTCTCTCACGCAGCGGTACCACTGCTGAAGGATTTCATGCAGAAAGTAGATACCGACGTTATAGGCAAAGGTTTGAAACTGGCAGATAACAATGTTGATAATGCGCAATTGATTGCAGTTAACCAGTCAATTCGCAATCACCCGATTGAGATTGTAGGACTCAAATTGCGCTCCTACATGACGGCAATGAAAAAGGCTATCTAAAGCCAGGTATCGGGGCACGCGATTGATCACGGCGCCCCGATAGTCCTTACAGACTCAGCACTTTTTCCCCGCGAGATATGCCGGTTACGCCAGTTCTAGCCACTTCAAGCACCGAGGAGTTACCTATCGCATCCAGAAAGCTGTCCAGCTTGTCTGATGTTCCCGTCAATTGAATGCTGTAAACCGTGCTGGTCACATCCACTATTTGACCACGAAAAATATCGGTGGTGCGCTTGATCTCAGCACGTTGAGCCCCGGCCGCCTTTACCTTGACCAGCATCAACTCACGCTCAATGTGAGCTCCCTCCGTCAGATCAACCAGCTTTACAACGTCAATCAGTTTGTTCAGGTGCTTGGTAATCTGTTCGATCTTGCGATCGTCTCCAATCGTTGTAATCGTCAGGCGCGACAATGTGCGATCTTCAGTTGGCGCAACCGTCAATGACTCTATGTTGTAATGACGTTGTGAAAACAGACCCACAACACGAGACAAAGCACCTGGTTCATTCTCCAGCAATATGGAAATAATGTGCCGCATGTTATGTGCGCTCCGTTTTGCTCAAATACATATCCTTCATCGAACCACCTTTAATGGCCATCGGGTAAACGTGCTCAGATGGGTCAACATAAACATCCACAAAAACCAGTCGATTCTTAAGCGCAAATGCTTCCTCCATCTTCTGGGAAAGCTCTGATAGTTTAGTAACACGGATACCAACATGCCCGTATGCTTCTACCAGTTTGACAAAATCAGGCAACGACTCTGCATAAGTGCTGTGGGAATAGCGCCCTCCGTACTGCATGTCTTGCCACTGCTTAACCATACCCAACGACTGATTGTTCAGACACACTATTTTCACAGGTAATCCGTATTGCAGGCAGGTTGCCAGCTCCTGGATACACATCTGAATGCTGCCTTCACCAGTGATGCATACAGAAATCGCATCAGGGAATGCAAGCTGAACACCCATTGCAGCCGGGAATCCGAAACCCATCGTGCCGAGCCCTCCGGAATTAATCCAGCGTCGGGGCTTATTAAAATGATAGTACTGCGCAGCAAACATCTGATGTTGCCCTACGTCAGATGAAACATAAGCCTCACCTTTTGTAGCCTCATAAACGGCCTGCACAGCCTGCTGCGGCTTGATCACATCATTGCCGGCATCGGTTACTTTAAGACAATCTTTCGCCCGCCAACCTTCGATCTGCTGCCACCACATATCCAGTGACTTCTTGTCTATCTGAGTCTCTGATTGCCGGATGAGCTCTATCATCTCTTCAAGAACACTGGTGACCGAACCCACAATAGGCACATCAGCAGACACGGTTTTGGAAATCGATGCCGGATCTATATCTACGTGCAGAATTTTTGCACCCGGACAGAATTTCGACACGGCATTGGTAACCCTATCATCAAAGCGCACACCAATACCCAGCACCACATCACTGCCGTGCATAGCCATATTGGCTTCATAAGTGCCATGCATCCCAAGCATTCCGACGAACTGTTTGTCCGGAGCCGGAAAAGCACCAAGCCCCATCAATGTGTTGGTGACCGGATAACCGAGTATCCGTGCCATACGCGTCAACAAGTCAGAGGCATTACCCTGAATTACGCCGCCGCCGGCGTAGATAACGGGCCGCTTGGCTGACAGCAGAATCTCTACCGCTTTTCTGATCTGACCGGTATGACCTTTTGAAGGAACTGAGTAAGAGCGCATTTTTACCGATTCAGGGTAACGGTATTCAAACTTGCGCGCAGGGTCTGTAACGTCCTTAGGCACATCAATCACAACAGGGCCGGGACGGCCAGTGGTCGCAATATAAAATGCCTTCTTCACTATAATCGGAATGTCCTCTGCACTTTGAACCATGAAGCTGTGTTTGACGATAGGGCGAGATATTCCGACCATGTCCGTTTCCTGGAATGCATCAGAACCGATCAGAGAACTGTCCACCTGACCGGAGATCACCACCATCGGAATTGAATCCATAAACGCAGTTGCGATACCGGTAATCGCGTTGGTTGCGCCTGGCCCCGACGTTACCAACACCACACCCGGTCTACCGGTGGCTCTGGCATAACCATCAGCAGCATGCGTAGCAGCCTGCTCATGACGCACCAGAATATGTTCCACCTTGTCCTGGTTGAATATCGCATCGTAAATGTGCAGCGCTGCGCCGCCCGGATATCCGAACAACAGCTCAACGCCCTCGTCGTGCAGAGCACGAATCAGCATTTCACCACCAGAGAGCAATTCCACAGTCTTAGCCTCACAATAAAAAAGTCGGATGCCACAGAGCATCAATGAGACCCCGTCGAACGACGGAATCTTCGCAGTAAAGGTGTTTTCCTCAGATCAATTATCAAGAGTAACGGAGCCGCAAGACAGCTCCATAACACAAACCGGACCTCCATGAATTTCAAGCGCAACGATAGCCTTCCGTGCAACATTAAATCTTTAGAGTATCCTGGCTTATGCCGGTTCCTTACGCGGTAACGTGCTGGAACCATAGGTGGAGTTGTCTGACACCTAAGCAGTAGCCCCGGGGCGGACACTTTTTGCCACATCCCGGCTAATGCAGATTGGGGGGAGGGGTTACCTTCGCAGTCTGCGTCTATCAAGACTGAATCCCGTAGGGAACTCATTCCTGATAAGAGCGACAGATTTTCCCACTATTTCAGGCATTGTCAAGGCTGGAAACTGCCAGCCTCGCGCTTGCTGAACGCAAATCCTTCGTCGCTGACATCCACTACAATTCGATCACCCGGATTGTAGTCACCGCGGATCACACGCTGAGCCAATGGATTTTCTATCCAGCTCTGCACCGCGCGACGCAATGGGCGGGCTCCATAAACCGGGTCATAACCAAGCGCGGCAATTTTGTCGAGCACTGTTTCCGACACCTCGATACTCAGATCGTTGTACTGCAAGCGCTTGTTTAATGAAGCTACTTGTATATTGGCGATATTTCGTATCTGTGCCGCAGCCAGTGGGTGGAACACCACCGTTTCATCAATGCGGTTAACGAATTCCGGACGGAAATGGCGGGTAACCACAGACATGACTTCTCTTTCAACCTGCTCATAAGTCTTATCATCGGGCACCCCTGCAGACATCAATTCCTGTATGCGATCAGAGCCAAGGTTGGACGTCATCACAATCACTGTATTCCGAAAATCAACCGTTCGACCATGACCATCAGTCAGGCGACCGTCATCGAGCACTTGCAACAAAATATTGAAGACATCCGGGTGCGCTTTCTCGACCTCGTCAAGCAACAGCACCGAGTAAGGCCTGCGGCGAACCGCTTCCGTCAGATACCCCCCCTCCTCGTAACCAACATATCCCGGCGGGGCACCTATCAGCCGGGCGACCGAATGCTGTTCCATAAACTCGGACATGTCGATGCGAACCATGGCTTCTTCAGTATCAAACAGAAACTCTGCCAGCGCCTTGCACAGCTCCGTCTTGCCCACGCCTGTAGGGCCTAGAAACAAGAATGAGCCATTCGGACGATTGGGATCTGACAGCCCGGAACGTGAACGGCGGACAGCATTGGCAACCGCAGTAACGGCCTCGTGCTGGCCAATCACCCGCTTATGCAATGCGTCTTCCATCTGCAACAGTTTCTGCTTGTCACTTTGCAACATTTTGGAAACTGGAATACCGGTCCAGCGAGATACAACATCTGCAATCTCTTCCTCTGTGACACGGTCCCGAAGCAATTGCATGTCCATCATTTCAGCCTGCGTTGACATATCCAGCGTCTTTTCCAGATTCGGAATCACGCCGTACTGCAACTCAGACATACGCGCCAGGTCACCCGCTCTCCTGGCAGCTTCCAGATCTACACGTGCCTTTTCGAGATTACTCTTGATGGATTGGGTGCCTTGGACTGACGCTTTTTCAGCTTTCCAGATTTCATCGAGGTCTGAAAACTCTTTCTCAACACGCAGAATATCTTCCGCTAATTTTTCAAGCCTTTTCCGGGAAGCTTCATCCTCTTCCTTTTTTAAAGCCTCGCGTTCGATCTTAAGCTGAATGAGCCGACGCTCAAGCTTATCCATTTCCTCGGGCTTGGAGTCAATTTCCATACGGATGAGACTGGCAGCTTCATCAATCAGATCGATTGCCTTATCAGGCAACTGCCGATCAGGAATGTATCGTTGTGACAAGCGCGCAGCCGCGATGATGGCAGCATCGGTGATCTGTACACCGTGATGCACCTCATAACGTTCTTTCAAACCTCGCAGAATAGCGATTGTGTCCTCTTCGGTAGGTTCGCTGACCAGAACCTTTTGAAATCGACGCTCTAGTGCAGCATCTTTCTCTATGTATTTGCGGTACTCATCCAGCGTTGTTGCTCCGACGCAATGCAACTCACCCCGTGCCAGTGCAGGTTTGAGCATATTGCCGGCATCCATCGCGCCTTCAGCCTTGCCAGCGCCGACCATGGTATGAATTTCGTCGATAAACAGGATGACGGATCCTTCCTGCTTGGACAGTTCCTTCAGAACAGCCTTCAGGCGCTCTTCAAACTCGCCGCGGAATTTTGCGCCTGCGATCAGGGCACCCATATCCAGCGCCAGAATTTTTTTGCCTTTTAGTCCCTCAGGAACCTCACCATTAATAATGCGCTGGGCCAGACCTTCCACAATTGCGGTTTTACCTACGCCTGGCTCACCAATGAGTACCGGATTGTTTTTGGTACGCCTCTGTAAAACCTGGATGGTGCGCCGTATTTCACCGTCGCGGCCAATCACCGGATCAAGCTCACCTTTTTCTGCACGCTCAGTCAGGTCAATACAATATTTTGACAAGGCCTGAAACGCATCTTCAGCGTCAGCGTCAGTCACTTTTTCGCCGCCACGAATGTTGGCTATTGCATTTTCCAGAGCCTTTTCCGTAATGCCGAAACTATTGAGAAGTTTCCCCAACTCACCTTTGTCAGACATAGCGGCAACAATAACCGACTCGCTGGAGATGAACTTGTCGCCGTTTTTCTGAGAAATTTTGTCAGCCTGATTCAGCAGTCTGCCCAATTCATTCGACATGGCAACATCACCGCCAGTCCCTTCTACTTTTGGCAGGCGATTGAATATAGTTTGCAATCCAGTTTTCAGCTGGTTGATATTGAAGCCTGTCTGCGACAGCAATGGGCGCACTGATCCGCTTTTCTGATCAAGCAACGCCAGGATCAGATGGACGGGGTCAATAAAATTATTATCGTTACCCAGCGCCAGAGATTGAGCATCTGCCAACGCGGACTGAAGTTTGCTTGTCATTTGTTCTATGCGCATGGTTCACCTCGACTGACCAAGCTGTTGCATACAACAGATCGGCCGTTTATTTGAAAACAGTTAAAATGTTAATAGGGGTGATACCTGACATTTTCAAGCGCCCGGACTGAAAACACCGCGCCAGACAAGGCTTTATAGCTATTAATTGAGGTAGATCAAACTGGCCATACGGCCGGTTGTGTGATCCCGTCTGTAGGAAAAAAAGCGCCGCTCTTCACACACAGTACACAGCCCACCACCACCGACAAACTGAACACCGGCATTCAAAAGCCGGGCGCGGGCAACCGCATAGATATCCATCATGAATTTACCCGCATGAAGCGGTGATGAGATAAATGATGATGTGAGGCCTGGCACAAATTGCTGCCCCCATTGCGGATGCTTTAAAAAGGCGTCCCTGACCTCCAAACCCACTTCGAAATGGCAGGGAGCTATTGCAGGGCCCATCCAGGCCATCAGATCTGCAGGAGACACTCCGGTGGAATCAACGGTTTGTTCAAGCACACCATTGAGCAAACCACGCCAACCAGCGTGTGCTACTGCCGCTACTGAACCCGCTGCATTTGTAAAAAACACCGGCAGACAGTCTGCAGTCATCACCACAGCCCCAAAACCCCGATCAAACACTACCGCTGCGTCACCGGTTTTGATCCTTAATGTCCGGCTAACTGAAGAGACCTGAACAACGTGTGTGCCGTGAACCTGGTTTAACCACTGTAACCTGATGCCGGAGGGCAGCGTTTGCTTCAACAAAACACGGTTACGCCTGACCGCCACAAGATCGTCACCCACATGTCCACCAAGATTTAAGGAATCATAAGGATGTTTGCTTACGCCTCCCGCTCTGGTGGTGACTAACGCTTTGACAGAATCAGGTGCTGGCCAATCTGGCATGATTAAGTTCATACCATTGCCCATCACAGTATCAATGCTCAAGACATCGACTGAACATCTGGCAGACTTTTCTGGCATCAGGACATATCAGCCTTAAGAATTGCCAAAAGGTTTAACATGTCTTCTGGCAGAGGCACTTCCCAACTTACTTCATCTCCAGTGATCGGATGAATAAACCCCAACCGTGCGGCATGCAAGGCCTGTCGCTTGAACCCGCGCAGAATGGCTGCCAGCTGCGGGCTGCAACCTCCGGGAATATTCAAGCGCCCGCCATAGACGGGATCGCCCACCAGCGGATGACGTATATGGGTCATGTGTACCCTGATCTGATGAGTGCGGCCGGTCTCAAGCTGGCACTGAATATGGGTATGCGCTCGGAACCGCGAAATAACCCTGTAATGTGTGACAGACTCTTTTCCGCTCTGAATAACGGCGCGCTTTTTTCTCATCACCGGGTGACGGCCCAGTGGCTCATCGACTGTTCCACCCGCAGTCAGCACACCCAGCACCACCGACTCATATTGTCGACTAACTTCACGCTTCTGTAACTGCCGGACAAGTCGGTGATGTGCCTGTAGGGTTTTGGCGACGACCATCAGGCCAGTGGTGTCTTTATCAAGGCGATGCACGATCCCGGCTCTTGGCAGGTTCTGCAGCGCAGGACAGTAATGCAACAATCCATTCATTAAGGTTCCAGACCTGTTTCCTGCAGCGGGATGTACAACCGTGCCTGCCGGCTTGTTCAGCACCAGAATATCGTCATCCTCAAACACGATATCCAGTTGCACTGGCTCTGCCTGCCAATGCCCTTCTTCAGGGGCAGGCAATTCGGTTATCAGTACCAGCACATCTCCCGCTGTCAGTTTGTCCTTGGAACGTAATTGATGACTGTTAACAAGTAGACAGCCCTCCTTGATCCATGTCTGCAGGCGCCCGCGCGAGTATTCGGAAAACAGGTTTGCAGCAATCTGGTCCAGGCGCGCACCATCAAGTGACTCAGGCACAACAGCGGTCATAGTGATTTTGTCAGTCATGTTTCTTGTGCGGCCTCCGGCCAAATTTGTATGCGCGCAGCTGATGCTTGGGTTCAAACCGTTTGGTGTGTTTAAATGGTGCTTATATGGCAGACATTATAGTCTGATTTGTCTTTGTTAAGTCGCACCTCGGAAAGATAAGGGTGTACCGTTGGAGAGATAGAGTGCGTGTCCTGCTCAGCCTTTTAATGATTGTTTTGGCCGTTTCCTGCTCTTCGCTCGGAGAGGAGCGCGATGAATTCGCCAATCTTTCCACCGAAGAACAATTTTATCGCGATGCCAATCGCCAATTGAATTCGTCCAATTTTACAGGCGCTGTCAGGACGTATGAGGCTCTCGAGTCTCGTTTTCCGTTTGGTCAGTATGCAGCGCAGGCGCAGCTTGAACTGATTTACGCCAACTTTCGCAGCGGTAATGTCGAAGGCGCCCGAGCTGCAGCAGACCGCTTTATCCGACTCCACCCAGACCACCCCAGCATCGACTATGCGTACTATTTAAAAGGCGTTGCCTCTTTTACAGAGAATTCCGGGTTTGTGAGCAGGTTTTTACCAACGGACCCGTCCAAGCGTGACATTACCCGTGCGCGGGACGCGTTCACTGAATTCTCGTTGCTGCTTGCTTTATACCCCGACAGCGACTATGCCGCTGATGCGCGGGCGCGGATGATTTTCCTGCGAAATAGCCTTGCAGATTATGAGATTCATGTATCCACGTATTACCTCGAACGCCGTGCCTATATAGCAGCACTCAACCGTGCACGTTTTGTTGTCGAGAATTTCCAGGGCAGTCCTGCTGTGGCTGAGGCTGTATCCATTATGGCTGAGTGTTATTTGCGTCTGGGTCTTGATGATCTGGCTGACACATCGGTGGCCTTGCTAAAGACCAATTTCCCCGAGCATCCCTCACTGGACTCGCAAGGCAATTTTGTCGTTCGTAACGATGTGACTAATCCTTCAATGTTATACACCATGAGTTTCGGGTTGTTGGGCAGTAATGCTGATAACACTCCTTTAGCGCCCACAACACGCCCGAATCCATCCATAGCGCCAGACAGCGCGACGCCCAATACCGGGCGGTCCTTGCTGAATATCCTGACAATGGGCAGGTTCGGTAGCAACAGTCCGGTGATTATGCCCGATGAAGTACCTCCGGTATCACCAACAGATGAGCTACCCGACAACACACAGCAATGAATGGCATCAACACTTGCCAAGCTAGTGAAAACTGCTTTTCATGATTCGTAGTTCTCTGGAAAGAAGTGACGCTCGATGGACTCAATCAGGACGTGTATCACTTTGATGTGCACCTCCTGAATGCGATCGGCATACGCGCTGGCGCCGGTACTGATATCAACGGTCGCCATCATGCCCAGCTCAGTTCCAGACGCCCCGGTCAGACTGATCACGGCAACGCCATTTGCGAGAGCATAGTCAGCCGCTTTGATCACATTATTGCTGCGACCACTGGTGCTGATTGCCATTAAACAATCCCCTGGCTTGGCTCTGGCTTCAAGGTAACGAGAAAACACATAGTCATAACCATAATCATTGGCAACACAGCTGAGATGGCCGGGATCACTGATGGCAGTCGCAGCCAACGGGGCGCGATTTTTACGGTACCTCCCAGTCAATTCTTCAGCAAAATGCATGGCATCACTCATTGATCCGCCATTGCC